>NZ_JBVVQH010000015.1:0-164992 GCF_055811115.1 Mesorhizobium sp. WSM4832
ATCCGCAACATGATGCCGCTCCAACCGGGCGACGTGCCGGCAACCTTCGCCGACGTGACCTCGCTCGAAGAGGTGATCGGGTTCAAACCCAGGATCCCGGTCGAGATCGGCGTTCCGCGCTTCGTGGAATGGTATCGCGACTTCTATCAGGTCTGACTGAACGGCCCCGGTCTACATCTCGCAACCAGGCGGCAGCTCCTTCCATCGGAGCGCTCCTTCTTCGCGGGAACCTTGTCCCGATCGCCCTCGCAGTAACATTGGTCGGGCTCCTTCTGTTCGATAGGCCATACAAGAACGTGTCGCTGGACGGACCACCCGCTAAAAGCCACGTCCCTACGGACCAACCGCCGTGCATCTTCTGTCGATGATCTTGCACGAATGGAACGAGACGAAGAACCGCGCCCTGCTGCGCCGGGTCTTCGAGGGTTGCCAAGAGGCGGCGCGGCCGTCAAAGCGAGCTTCTCGTCAATGAGGAAAAACCCGGACCGGCGCCGACCGCTCCTCAGCATGCCGATCGAGACGGAAGGACGAAACCACCCCGGTCGAATATTCGGCGGGGCTTCAGGATGCCGGATTTAAGCACCTCGAGACGGTCCGATTCGACGCACCCGCCGTGAACGGCGCCGTGATCGGCCGCAAGCCGTGAAGCACAAAGCGCACTGGATTAAACGCCGTTCCGGCGGCGGCGTGGTTAAGGAGATTGCAGCCTATACAAACGGCTTCGGAGGGATCCCGGCAGCGAAGGCTGAGACAACCACGGGGCCCGGCGACTTAGCGTTTTCCGCGAAATTCGGGGGGCTCAAATCAGGCGGCGGCAGTCCTTTGTGCGCCTTTACCAGGGCTTCGAACCAGGCGGCGACGGGTAGTGGCACCGGCGCGCGTCCTTCAAGCCAGCGTACCACGTCGTTGCGCGGGCAGTCGAGCTCCTGCGCCACGTCGGCGGCCTCCCACCTCAAGATCCTCAGGTATTCTCGCAGCCGTCCTGCAATCATGGTTGATCCTGTTCCCCGCGAAACATTGAGACTGTCTCGGTGCAATCGAATGGACCCCGCCAGCGGAGGTGAGGTCCGATTCGGTCAGCTGGCGCCGACGTTTCCGCGGAAATCTGCTGTGCTGCAAGGAACATCAGTGTCGAGGCGACGGTCCGCCGGTTCCATCCGGCCGATTCGGCCGTGTCAAGCAAGCCGGTCAGCAGCGGCTTCAACGCGCTTCGGCATTCGGCTTCATAGGCGAGGAATTCGCTCGCCGAATGTGTCGGCGCCGGAATCGATCCGTTGCCATTCATTACGTTCATGCAGGCCTCCCATTGCTCCTGGTGAAGCGCCCGCTCCCTAGTAAGGAGCGGGCTTTTCGTCAGCGTCTTAAAAGTCCATGCCGGCGCCGGCTGGCATCGCCGGGCCGGCTTCTTTCTTCGGCTTCTCGGCCACCATCGCTTCGGTGGTGACGAGTAGGCCGGCGACGGAAGCGGCGTCCTGCAGCGCAGTGCGCACGACCTTGGCCGGGTCGATCACGCCCTGGCTGTAGAGATCGCCATAATCGCCGGTCTGGGCGTTCCAGCCATAGGCGAAGTCGGTCTTCTCGCGCAGCTTGCCGACGATGATCGAGCCCTCCGCCCCGCTGTTTTCGGCGATCTGGCGGGCCGGCGCCTCGATCGCGCGCCGCACGATATCGACGCCGTATCGCTGGTCGGGGTTGTCGACTGCGACCGCGTCAAGCGCGCGTGCGGCCCTGAGCAGGGCAACGCCGCCGCCGGGCAGGATGCCTTCCTCGACCGCGGCGCGCGTGGCGTGCAGAGCATCATCGACGCGGTCCTTCTTCTCCTTGACCTCGACTTCCGTCGCACCGCCGACGCGGATCACCGCGACGCCGCCGGCGAGCTTGGCCAGGCGCTCCTGCAACTTCTCGCGGTCGTAGTCCGAGGTGGTCTCCTCGATCTGGGCCTTGATCTGCGTGATGCGGCCATGGATCTCCTCCTTCTTGCCGGCGCCGTCGACGATGGTGGTGTTCTCTTTCTCGATCGCCACTTTCTTGGCGCGGCCGAGCATCTCCAGCGTGACATTCTCCAGTTTGATGCCGAGATCCTCGCTGATGGCCGTGCCGCCGGTGAGGATGGCGATATCCTCCAGCATCGCCTTGCGGCGGTCGCCGAAGCCTGGAGCCTTGACGGCAGCGACCTTTAGGCCGCCGCGCAGCTTGTTGACGACTAGCGTGGCCAGAGCCTCGCCCTCGACATCCTCGGCGATGATCAGCAGCGGCTTGCCGGACTGCACGACGGCCTCGAGCACGGGGAGCAGCGCCTGCAGATTGCCGAGCTTCTTCTCGTGGATCAGCACATAGGGCTCGTCGAGCTCGACGCGCATCTTGTCCTGGTTGGTGACGAAATAGGGCGAGAGATAGCCACGGTCGAACTGCATGCCTTCGACGACTTCCAGCTCGGTCTCGGCGGTCTTGGCCTCCTCGACGGTGATGACGCCCTCGTTGCCGACCTTTTCCATGGCGTCGGCCAGGAAGCGGCCGATCTCGGCATCACCATTGGCCGAAATGGTGCCGACCTGGGCGATTTCATCGTTTTTAGTGATCTTGCGGGCGTTGGACTTGAGTTCGGCGACGACGGCATCCACCGCCTTGTCGATGCCGCGCTTCAAATCCATCGGATTCATGCCCGACGCAACCGCCTTCGCGCCCTCGCGAACGATCGCCTGCGCAAGCACGGTCGCGGTGGTCGTGCCATCGCCGGCCAGGTCGTTGGTCTTCGAGGCGACCTCGCGGACCATCTGCGCGCCCATGTTCTCGAACTTGTCCTCAAGCTCGATTTCCTTGGCGACGGTGACGCCGTCCTTGGTGATGCGCGGGGCGCCGAACGACTTGTCGATGACGACGTTGCGGCCCTTGGGGCCAAGCGTCACCTTCACCGCGTCGGCGAGGATGTTGACGCCGCGCAGCATGCGCTCACGGGCGTCGGAATGGAATCTCACTTCCTTGGCAGCCATTGGATCACTCCTTCTTAGGCAGCTTTCATTGACTGAATTGGGTTGATTGGTCCTGGTCAGGCGGCTTTCTTCAGCGTTGCAGTTTGCTCGATCACGCCCATCACGTCGCTTTCCTTCATGATGAGCAGATCCTCGCCATTAAGCTTGATCTCGGTGCCGGACCACTTGCCGAACAGGATCCGATCGCCGGCCTTCACGTCGAGGGGCACGAGCTTGCCGCTCTCGTCGCGGGCGCCAGGACCGATCGCAATGACTTCGCCTTCCTGTGGTTTTTCCTTGGCTGTATCGGGGATGATGATGCCGCCAGCCGTCTTCTCTTCGGCTTCGATACGGCGGACGAGCACGCGATCATGCAATGGACGGAACGTCATATCGTTCTCCTTCTGGACAAACAGATTGTGAGGGTCCTCCGCTCCGGACCGGCAGACCGGAGCGGGGCTCGCGCGACCCTTTCGGCATCGCGCGCATGTCGAGCTAATTTTGTCTTCTTCTACTTTCAAGAGGGTGTGGCAAAATTTTTAGCACTCTCGGTCATTGAGTGCTAGCGCACTGAAAACATGCGGTAAATTGGATCGCTCCGATAAGAAGGGGCTTGAATTCGCGATTGAGCTAAACAAGATTACCGGTACCCGGCAGCGCCGGGACCGCTGAGGAATTGGAACCCGAAACAGGAGTTTTTAGAGACGGAGGACAGAAATGGACCGACAGATGCTTTCGCCGATCATTCCTTCCCTAGCTCCCGAAATATCAGACCTTTCGCTCGACCGGCTGCTGTCACCGGCCAGCCATTTTCAGCACCCGAAGGATGTGCTGGAGGACGGCTCGCTCGACACATGCGAAAAGCGGGCGATCCTTTCGTTCTGGGCATCAGACGCCTGCGCCGTGGAATCGGTGCCGGCGCTGCGCCAGCCGCCCGGCGCTGGACGGCCGGTATCCTTCGACGAGATCATAGACGCGCTGCGCCGGCTCGATGCTGCTGCCCCGCCGCCTGCCGGCCGCGCCGATCACGGCCATCGGCAGATGGTCGACCGGCTGAGCGCGTGAGGCAGAGATGGCGACCGCAATTAGCAGGGAATTCCGCTTGCAGATGGATGGCTATGGCCTGACCACCGCCGAGATCCATTACCATCTGCCCGACCATCCCAGTCTGCTTCAACTCTATGTCTGGCAGGACTACGACCTTGCTCCGGGTTTTCCGGAGCTGAGGGATTTCCTGGTTTTTTGGGAGCGCGAGCTGGCGGGCGCCTTGCACTCGGTGCGTGTCGCCCATCATCGGCTCATCAGGCCTTCGGAATGGCGGGCCGTCGACGGGATCATAGCGATCCATTGAAAATCGGGTCCCCAAGGCGGTCGTGTTTGCGGCCGCCTTCAATTCATCATTTGCCCGCGTGCATGCAAAAGAAGAGGGTGAGTTTTCAGGCGGCTTCGGGCCTATCGGTCACAACGTCAAGGCGTTCAGTCCGTGCAGCTCCAAAATCGCCGAAGACTTCATCGCCAACCTTGCACAGTCACCCGACACATCGTGCGCCGGGCGTGCTGCAGCTATCCGTTTTCTTCCGAAACAGGAGACACCTTAAGCGTTCTGATCAGTATGCACGCTCTGTTCGCTCGGTTTTCAGGGGACCTCAAGTCGTAATTGTGATGACACGACGGAGGGTTTGCCCCGCTCAATGCTATGATCCAAGACGCCGTCTGTAGCGCCTCCGAAGAGGCTTGTGAGGCGGTGATCAAACTCTTGGTATGGCCAGCATATCAGACAGTTGCGAATGACGACTTCTGCGACGTTGGCGTGCCAGTTAGGTCGACTCGTTGATCGCTGCAGGCGGTGCGCTAAATTCCAATCAGTGGGTGTCGGCCAGGGGAGGTATACGTCATCGATCCCGTTCACTGGATAGCGTTCGTGGGAACGGTCATCCTGATGCAGATGCCGCCCGGGCCAGATAGCATGCTCGTAATGGCGCGCGGCATCGGGCAAGGCAGCTCGGTCGCTCTGCTCACGGTGCTGGGTATGACCGTTGGAGCGGGTATGGTGCAACTGCCTCTTATCGCGCTCGGCGTTACAACCCTCATAAAAGCGTCGCCGATTGCATTCGCTGCGCTTAAATGGATGGGAGCGGCCTATCTTGTCTGGATGGGCGCACGGCTGATCTTCTCGGCGAGCGACGCTTCCGTCGAGCAAAACAAACGTCCCATCAGACCACTTGCTGCGGCAATCGACGGCATGATCGCCAATCTGATCAATCCATGGCCGATCGCCTTCATGGTCGCTTTCCTCCCGCAGTTCGTCGACCCGCACGGGAGCTCGGTAGCGCTGCAGCTTTTGATGCTCGGAACAACTCAGAAGGCAACTGGCGTACTGGTGTTGAGCGCCTATGCCTTGGCCTCTGGGAGCGTCGGGACCTGGATTATGGCAAGGCCCAGAGCAAGGCTTTGGCAGCAGCGGATCGCCGGCGTCTTCATCGTGGGGCTTGGGCTGAGAATGATGGTCGGCGGCGGCGCAACCCGCTAGAAGCATCCAAAGATCAATCAGCGTGATGTCGCGTTCGCGCGGCTGAGCAGTGCCGCTCCCTAAACCTAAATTTCATTAGAGCGGGGTCCCGCACCCGAATGTACCCATCGAGTCGAGGCAGGCAGTCATTCATAACAATGAAGGGCAGGCGGATCTCCCAATAGGCCCGAGCCTGAGGGGAATTTCTCCGAAGCATCCATGAAGCCGATCGAGATGTAGAATTCGTTTGGCAAACTTTCATCGTGGAAGCCGATCGATGTTCCGCATTCGGCGCAGAAGAAACGGATCACGCCCGTGATCTTCGAAAATGTTTTTTGGCCTCGCGTCTAGCCACCGAAACGCATCGGGGAGCGGCCGGCACGCTGCTGCCCAAGATATTGATGGTAGCATTAATTCTCATTCCAACAGGTGAATGGGGATGGCTGGCCGCTGACCGAACGGCGGCATCCCGAGGCGCGCTTCAACTCCTGTAGTCACATCGGAACCTCGGCGCCATGGCCCGGTTAACTTGCTGCGAGGAGGTGCTCCATGAATGCGACGAAAGAATTCCTGCGCAGCTGGCTGGAAGAGAATGTCGGCAACTTGCCGGCCGACACCGAGGTCAGCGTTCCGATGCTGGCCCAGCAGTTCGAGCAGGATGCCGATGCCGCCGGCTACGGGCGCGAAGTGCGGGAGCAGGAGCTCGGCAACATTGACGACGCCATCCAGCGCGCCCTCGATAGAACCGGCGACGGAAACGAGGAGGCGGATCTCGGCGAGGAGAATTCACTGGCACCAGTCATCGATGCACTGGAAGCAGCCGAGCCTGGACATGAGACTTCGGAGGATGCCGAGGGCCCGCAGTAATGATCTGCGTGCATGCCGGAACAAACACCGATGCCAAAGGTTTGGCGGACAGATAATCGGTCGAAACAGAGAACGTATCGATGACGAAGTCTAATGAGAAAGCGAACCCTGCCAGATCGGGATCTAGCAGCAGTCAGCCCGTCCGGCAAACGGCGACGGACGAACGTTTGCCGCAAGAAGATCCCGTGGAGGGATCTCGCAAGACGGTGGATCATGAACTCGATCGACAAAAGCAGCCGGCTGACACCGAGAACGCGAAATCTGGACGCCAGGCGCTACGCAATCAGGTCGAGGAAGAGACCGAACTGCCCCAGAAAGGATCGGCCTGAACCGGCCCATCAGTGACGCCGCGCCCCCGAGGATCGTTAAGCCCTGCTGGTGGCCTCCCCGCCCTCGAATCCTTGCAATCGTGACCGCAAAGCCCAAACAGAAAGCCGTCCTGTTGCTTGCGGCGGCAACGGTTGGCTTGGCCCTGTACAACAACCTGCTTGCGAGACGGGCATTGGCTGGACGCCCGCTCGGGCGCTTCATCCACCTCCGCAGAACGAAGCTGCATTTCTTGGAGGCAGGCCATGGGCAAACGCTGCTGCTGTTGCATGGCAATGGCGCTTCGGCGGAAGACTTCACGACAAGCGGCATCTTCGACAAAGCCGCTGCCAAATATCGCGTACTTGCCTTCGACAGACCCGGGTTCGGCATGAGCCCACGCCCGGCAGGCAGACCTTGGACCGCCAGCGCCCAGGCCGATCTCATCCAGGCCGCGGCCGCGAAGCTTGGCATCGAGCGCTACGTCGTTGTCGGCCATTCCTGGGGGGCCGCCGTGGCGCTCGAGATGGCGCGTCGATATTCCCGCTTCGTCACCGGTATTGTTGTCGTCGCTGGTTATCATTACCCACCGCCACAGCTGGCTCTTGCCATCTCCGCGCTGCCAGCGCTTCCGCTGATCGGGACGGTGTTGCGCCACACCGTGCTGCCTTCGCTGGTCAGGCTGAACTGGCGCTGGGCGATGAAGAAGATTTTCTATCCGGCAACGATAGCGGCGCCTTTCGCGGCAATGACAAGAGAGTTGGCGAGCCGCCCCTCGCAGCTGCGGTCCATCTCTGCGGAATCTTTCCTGATGCTGGTGTCGGCACTATTCCCAAATCGTCGATACGCCGACATCGCCGTCCCTGTCGGGATAATTGCCGGTGCTGGCGATCAACTGTTCGACGCCAAGGCCGAGGCGCTGCGGCTGCAAGCCGAGATAAGCCACTCGCTGCTGGATATCGTCTTGGATTCCGGACACATGGTACATCAAAGCAAGCCGCCGGCGGTTCTCGCCATGATCGACAAGGTTGCCGCCTTTGCCAGCGCCAATGAGAGGCCGGAATCGAGTCGGAACCAATGCTAACTCCACCTCGGCTGGAGACTGGCGCGCAGATGATCGATCGCCAACCGAAGATTAGCCAAACGATGTCGGAAACAGGCCCTGCTGCCGCATCGATTGCGACCTCACGCGAATTGGTCAAATCGCCTCCAAGCATCTTTGTATTCACGATCATTGCAGCAGGCTTGCGCATACATCCCGAACGAGTCGAAGCAGAATGGCGAACGCGTAGTTCACATCCAATCGCTCAATCGGGATCCGCCCCGTAGCTGCGCCGCCAGCCATGGACCGAACGCGCGCTCTGCCGCTGTGCCGGTCACGCTTTTCTGGTCAGTGAGCGCGATTGCCCAGCTTCTGGCGCGCTCGGGCAACATCGTTGCTAGGTGTCGCGATTCATGGCCGTCCTGATACAGCTGAAGAACAAGCGAAGTTAGGGCGGCATGGAACCAGGCAAGCCTCGGCTCCGCAAATCCTGAACACGGGAGGAACTTTCCTGTGGTTGCGGCCTTTATCTTCATGATTTCAAGCAATTGCAATGAGAGGAAGATGGTCGGCTCGGCCGTTCGGCTAAGCCGCGCCTTTTTACCGCTGCTCTTACTGGCGCTAACCTCCTGTTCTTCATCTGAAACCGCCGAACAGCAAATCAAGCTTGCAAGCTCGACGGCGCAGGCGGCCGTGATGGTGACCGATGCCTGGCTTTCGGGCGCCGCGCCACCCCGCTACGCCTCTTCTGCCTTGCAATCCTTCACCGAGACACTCGCCGACGCCGGCCGGCAGGTGCAGTCGGTCTCTCCGTCGGATCCAGCGAGGCGCGAGGCGGTAAGCACGGCGCTCGGCCGGTTGTCGAGCGCGGCAAAGCGGGCCCAGACCGCGGTTGAGGCCGAGCAGCACGCGCAGGCCGGTCAGGCGCAACGGGAGCTTCGCACCGCGCAAAGCGATCTCGCCACCGCCTATCGGCAATATTTCTCGCCGGACCGATGAAGAAGCTGCTGGAGATCTCGCTTGGTGTCGTGACCAGCGTCGGCGGCTTTCTGGAGGTCGGTTCGATAGCGACTGCGGCACAGGCCGGCGCGCTGTTCGGCTTCCAACTCGTATGGGCGGTCGTGCTCGGCACCATCTGCATCATCTTCCTGGTCGAGATGGCCGGCCGCTTCGCTGCCGTCAGTCATCACACTATCGCCGATGGCATCCGCGAAAGGTTCGGCTTCAACGCGTTCATCTGGCCTCTGCTTGCAGCCTTGTTTGTCAACTTTCTGGTGCTTTCCGCGGAAATAGGCGGCGTTGCCATCGCGGCCGAGCTTGCCACCGGTATTGGCTTCCAGTGGTGGGCGTTGCCGGTGGCGTTTTTCGTGTGGCTGCTGTTGTGGAAAGGCACGTTCGGCCTCATCGAAAAAGGTATGTCGATGCTTGGCCTGGTCACACTGTGCTTCGTCGTGGCAGCCGTGATGCTTCACCCCGACTGGAAGGAGGTGGCCACCGGTGCCGTGCCTAATTTGCCGCAGCACGACACGGCAAAATACTGGTTCATGGCCGTCAGCATTCTCGGCGCCTCGATATCGCCTTACCTCTTCATGTTCTATTCTTCGGGAGGAATCGAGGACCAATGGGACAAGACCTATATCGGCGCCAACCGGGCCATTGCCGGCCTGGGCATGAGTTTCGGCGGAGGGATCTCTGTAGGCGTGCTGATCGTGGCGGCTCTTGTGCTTGGCGCTCATGGCGTGACCCAGGTGGACGACTACAACCAGCTTCCTCTGATGCTGATCCCAATATTCGGCTTCTGGGGTTTCGTACTTTTCGTTGTTTCGCTGGCCATCGCCTGCTTCGGTGCCGCGCTCGAGGTGGCGTTGCAGCAAGCCTATCTTGTCGCTCAGGGATTCGGCTGGACGTGGGGCGAAGACCTCAAGCCCCGCGACGATCCTGGCTTCAGCCTCGTCTACACGCTCAGCGTCTTCCTCGCCGCCGTTCCGATAGCGCTCGGTCTCGATCCGCTGAAGCTCACGATTTTCTCAATGGCACTGACCGCGGCCAGCCTGCCGCTGACCGTGGTGCCGTTCCTTTTCCTGCTGAATGATGACCATTATGTCGGCGAGCACTGCAACGGCGTCATTTCGAACGCGGCCGTGATCTTCATCATCGCGCTAGGCTTCGTGCTGGCGCTGGTGACCATTCCGCTGCAGATATTCGGAGGCGCATGATGCAGCTGCTGCGCGACATACTGGACAAGCAGGTCGTCGATCGCGAGCAGGTCAAGATCGGCAAGGTGGATGGGCTGGTCGCCGAGCTGAGGCAAGCAAAGCCGCCCAGGGTCATTGCCGTCGAACTTGGCTCCATCGCGCTGGGGCGACGGCTTGGTGCTGTGGCCGGGCGATGGGCCGCGCGGCTCGTGGCAAGGCTGAGCGGCAAGCGCCAGACACGGCCGCATCGGATCGCGTGGAACAAGGTGCGCGACATCGGGGTCGACATCGAATTCGATATCGACGTGCGCCAGACCAAAATCCTTGCCTGGCAGGACTGGCTGCGCGAACACGTCATCGGCCGGATTCCGGGGGCCTGACGATGGCGACCGTCAATCTCGATCATCTGGCCGGCAGGCGCCTGTTGTCCGAACGCGACAGGAGCATCGGCTATATCGAGGAGATCATCGCAGAGTGGGATGGCGAAGACCTCGTCGTGACTGAATTCCACGTCGGTATCTTCGCCGCTTTCGAACGCCTGTCGGCGTCGACCATCGGCACTGCATTGCTCGACTTCTTCGGGCTGCGGCGTCGCGAAGGTCTCTACCGCATTCCCTGGGACAAGATCGATATTTCCGATCCGGCACGCCCGAGGCTGCTCTGCTCGGATCAAGAGCTTTCCGGCTTTAAGGCCGGAAGCCAACGACGAAAAACTTCGCGCTGAAATGCTCGTCAGACAGAGCTGAAGTCAACCAACTATTGATCCCGCTCGGGTCTCGGCTGCAAAAGTCGAGTGTCGAAGGTGTCAGGCAAGTGCGGGTGAGTTGGCGCCCGGACGGATGCTGTGGTCATAACGTCCCACGGCAAGAGAACGGTCATCTTCGCCTCTTGTTCTGGCCAGAGTGGTCTGCCGGCCAGCGAGAACACGATTGCGAGCAAGCATGTCAGGAGAAGGGCTGCGAATAGGTTCGCAATGATTTCGCCGAACTGCATGTGCGACTCCCGCAAACAAACACCCGCCGTCTCGCAGACAGCGGCGGGTGTTTGTGAACCGGCGACAAAGGGACTGATGCTCACCGGTTCCTAACCAAATGAGCTTCACCGGCTTATGTTTCGGGATTGGGACCAATGCTTTCGGCCTTGGGACTACAGTCGCAAGGCGTTCATATCCAGCTCAGGACCGCTACGGACGGCAACGTAACACTTCGCCAGCCGTTTTGCGCGGATGCCTCCGGAACCATCGCCTCGGCCTCGCCGTTCACGCTTCGAGTCAGGAAGGAGTTCCAATGACCGGCAAAGCACCACCTACACCTCCCGGGAACCAAAGCCCGAAGGGTCCCGGCGACTCGAAACAGGCGCCGCTTGATCAGAAGAGCAAGGGCGGATCTCCAGTTCAAGATCCAGAGAAACGCGGGCACCAGGGCAATACCAAGGTGAACGTCACTCCACAGCGCAGTCAGCAGGACCGTTGAACATGTCGACATCCAGCAAGACGCCCGCGAGCGTAAGGCAAGGCGGCCCGGGCGCAGCTCACGAGAACGCCAAAGCTCCGCTGAAGATCAGAAAACCGCCGGCGGATTCCGATCAGCGCAGCCATAGCGGTGTGTCGGGTGGTGGCGGCGAGCGCGACCGGCATCATAGCCATGATCCGGAGAGAAAAGGCGACACGCGGCCTGCGCACCGGCGGTGAACCGCTCCCGATCTGAGCTGGGACACTCGCCTTCTTGGCGGGCCGGCTGGCATTGCAAGCTGCTGGCCCAGAGTGCTCGCGCGCTGCCGTGGCTACGCTGGGGTAAGACACGCATTGCCTGAAATCGTGGGCGGACGATTTCACCCTTTGTCAGGCCTGCCCGCGAATTGATCGACCGCTCCCGCCATTTGTAGCATCAGCTCGTCCATTGAGATTGAATTGTCTCCATAGGGATAGAAGTCTGATTTGTCGCCGCTTTTCCATTTCTGCCGTAGTTCGGGGTCGGTAATGTCCCAATCGTGATAGGTCTGGCGCGCCAACTCGCGCAGCTCGGCGTGCAACTCCGACGCAGATGGTCGTCCCCAATAGTAATAGCCATTATAGATTTTGAATACTTTCAGATCGCGGCCTAGCACGATTGTGTGCGGGATCATCACGTCGTGCGACGTGTCAGTATATTCCTTGATGTCCAGATCCTTCTGCACGATCCGCTCCTCGTCATAGAGGAAAGGCCATGAGGCCACGGTCTGCTGGCGGTAGTTGTTCGTGGTATGCCAGTCGTCCGTTGTGATAGTGACAAGTTGGGTGTAGCCGACGACGAACTGCGGATGGAAGCGCACGAGTTCGAGCATATGCTGACGATCCTTCGGGCAGAACGAGCCGCGCGTCAGCACAATGACCATAAGCTGGTCGCCTTGCAGGTCTGATAGGCGCCGAGGTGTCTTGGTGTGGTCGGGAAGAACATAATCCGGGAATTTCGCTCCAGCCGATATATCCTGTCTCATCAGAATTCTCCTATGTGTTTGGGACACGAACCGAACCCGCGTGGCTGCGGCTTGTTCCTAGGATTTGCGCGGCGCAAGAGGTGGAACCTCGTGGCTGAGCATGCCGGTTTCGCGCTCGGCCGCTCACCGCTGCTTTCGTGGAATGGAACAGCGGCTTTGTGAAACTGTTGTTTATGCTGCAAAGGAGAATGCCAGTGGTGGCAGGTGAGAGCGAAACTGATGCGGGTCGCGTATCGGTTGCCGTCTCCACAAATTTCGGGCGCAGGCGCTAGCCGGCCAATACGGCCTCAGCATGAAGCAAACCCGTGAGTTGGTAGCGCGGCATGGCAACGATGAAAAAACCTGGAGCAGAAGGCAGCTAAATTGAAAGCGAACCAGGACGCCGCGAAAAGCTGAATGGACGCCAGGCTGCATCTCGACATGCGGCTGATCCGAATAGGAGCATGCAGGCCAAGCCGAAGTCGGTTGAGACAAGTCGCGCGGCAACACGTTATGGCAAATTGAATGACAGACGTAACCAAAACCGCATCGCTCGGCGGCCAGAATGCGAGCTGCTGGACAGCAACGGCCAGGCAGACCGACTACTCGCCGATCACCGGCTCCATCAAAGCCGAGACCGTCATAATAGGGGCCGGTATCGTTGGGCTGACCGCCGCATTGCGGCTCTGCGAAGCCGGACGCTCCGTTATCCTCCTGGAGGCGTTGCGTGTCGGCCGTCAGGTGACCGGCCGCTCGACCGCCAAGATCACGACCCAGCACGGCCTGGTCTATCACGACCTTATCCGCAATCTGGGACGGCCGGCGGCACAGAACTATGCCGATGCCAATCGTGCCGGCGTCGACCAGATTCTCGACTGGACAAGTGCGCATGGGATCGAATGCGATCTCGAGACCATGCCGGCCTACGCCTATACCACCGATGCCGCCCGGCGCGGAGATATCGCGGCCGAAGCGCAAGCAGCCCGGCAAATGGGCCTCGATGCCGAAGTGGTCGACCGCGCCCCGCTTCCTTTCGATACGGCCGGTGCGTTGCGGTTCCCCGACCAGGCGCAGTTTAACCCCGCGCGGTACGCGGTCGGTCTTGCCCTGGCGGTCGAGAAGTTGGGCGGTCGCATTTTCGAAGCGAGCCGCGTGACGTCGATCGACGAAGAAAACGCTTGGCGCGTTGCGGCGAACGACGGAACCGTGCGCGCCGAGCACGTGGTCGTCGCCACGAACATGACGATCAAGAGCCCCGTCGGGATGGCGAACCGGACACAGCCGCGAAGCCACACGGCCATGGCTTTTCGCATCGAGGATCCTGCAGCCTTCGAGGGCTTCTTCCTCGGCATCGACGACCCGACCCGGTCCATCCGGACCGGCCGCGACGATAAGGGGCCGCTGCTTTTGGTGCTCGGGCCGAAATTCAACACCGGTCAGGATGGCGACGTGGCTCGACGGTTCGTCGAGCTCGAAGCTTGGGCGCGCGCCAACCTTCCTGTAGGCGATGTCGCGTGGCGTTGGTGCAACGAAGATTATGACACGCCGGATCGGGTGCCGTATGCCGGAGAGCTTGATCCCGGCAAGTCACCAGGCTTTCATGTCGCAACCGGCTTCAACGCCTGGGGCATCAGCAACGGGACTGCCGCCGGAATACTGATCGCCGAGCGCATTTTAGGCCGGTCGTGTGCCTGGGATAAGCTCTACGATCCGGCGCGACCCTACGACGAAAAGTTTCACGTCAATGGGGATAGCCGGTCGATTGTCGAAAGCTTCGATCAAATCGCGCCCGGAGAAGGCGGTGTCGTTGTAAACGGCGAACGAAAGATAGCTGCCTGGCGCGACAAATCCGGCGCGCTGCATGCTGTCGAAGCAGTCTGCACGCATAAGGGCTGCACGGTGAGCTGGAACAATGCTGATCGAACATGGGATTGCCCGTGCCATGGCTCGATCTTCGCGGCGGACGGATCGCTCATTCATGGCCCCGCCAGAAAGCCGCTCCAACCGGTTGCCCTTTGAAGGCCTGATGCCCGGGAGGAGCGGTGATAATGACGGGATCGGTCCCCTTTGACGCCAACAGCTTTGGCGGCTCTGCGGCCGGGCGCCCGGAACCAATTCTCCTATCGGCAGTTAGGCCGGCAAATTCGGCGGCGGGAGCACAGAACGGACAGGAGTACCGGAATGCAGAGTGTTCGTATCCATGCATTTGGCGGCCCGCAGGTGTTGACGCTCGAGACGGCGCCGACGCCCGAGCCTCAGCCCGAAGAGATTCTGGTTCGCATACATGCTGCGAGCGTCAACCCGGTAGACTACAAAATCCGCAACGGCGGCTATGTTGAGGAGGATCGCCTGCCTCTGACACTCGGGCGTGATTTCTCCGGCGTGGTCGAACGATGCGGGCCGAATGTCGAGGCTTTCAAGCCGGGCGATGCGGTCCATGCGATGTTGACACCGGACCGGGGTGGTTACGCTGAGTTCGTGGCCGCCAAGGCTCAGGATTGCGCGGCCAAGCCGGAACGGCTCGATCATCTGCATGCGGCGGCCGTTCCGTTGGCGGCACTGACCGCGTGGCAGGGCATTTTCGACCATGGCGGCGTGAGCGCAGGCCAGCGGACACTGATTCACGGCGCCGCCGGCGGTGTCGGCCATTTTGCGGTTCAGTTCGCGAAGGCAAGAGGCGCGACGGTATTCGCAACATGCTCGGGGCGCGACATCGACTTCGTGCAGAGCCTAGGCGCCGACGAGGCCATCGATTACAAGAACCAGCGGTTCGAGGATGCGGTGCGCGATGTCGATCTTGTCTATGATCTCGTCGCCGGCGAGACCCAGGAGCGCTCCTGGTCGGTTCTCAAGGAGGGCGGGACCATTGTCTCGACGCTGCAGCAACCCTCGAAGGAAAAAGCCGCCGAGCGCAAAGCTCGTGGGACCCACTACATGGCCAAGCCGGACGGTGCTCAGCTTGCCGAGATCGGGCGGCTGATCGACGAGGGTACTGTCCGCGTCGAGGTTGGCAAGATTTTTCCGCTGCGCGAGGCGGCGGACGCTGAACGCGCCTTGGAAGAGGGGCACGTCCGCGGCAAGGTTGTTCTGAAGGTCGCATAGCGGCGGAAACGCCCCGGCCCACCGACGGCGACCCACCGATCTCTGTTGTGAAGAACAGGCGGCCTTGAGCGAGGCTCAAAAGATAGGAGATTCTTCGATGGCAGGACGACTGGACGGCAAAGTTGCAATCGTGACGGGAGCGGGCGCAGGCATCGGCGAGGCGATCGCGCACAAATTCGCGCGGGAGGTGCCAGGCTGGTGCTCGCAGCCTTGCCCGACGATCCTATAGAAGATGTGGCTCGGGTCATTCGCGACAATGGCGGGCAGGCGGAGGTGTGCTTCGCCGATCTCGCCGAGGAGCAATCGGCCGGCGCCTGTGTCGACAAGGCGATCGACCGCTTCGGCAAGCTCAACGTTCTCGTGAACAATGCCGGCGTCTTTCTCGAAGTGGCAGAGTGTCAGGACTATTCGGTGGAAAATTTCGACCGGACCATGCTCGACAACATGCGCTCCGTATTCCTGATGACCAAGTTCGCGCTGCCGCACCTGCAGGAGACACGCGGTGCCGTGCTCAATGCGGTTCCGAAGCCGGCGAAATGGGTGAAGGCAACAACGCGCCTTATGGCGGAACCAAGGGCTTCGTCCATGCTTTCACTCGCGGCATCGCCTTCGAGCAAACCAAATATGGCGTGCGCGCAAACTGCGTCTGTCCCGGCCCCGTCGTACGGCCTGGACGCACAAGGAAAGCGGCCCCATGGACGAGCAGATGGAAAAGATGACGGTTGCCGGCACGGTGCTCGGACGTCGTGGCACGCCCGAGGAGATCGCCAACGTCTATGCTTTCCTTGCCTCGGACGAAGCGAGCAACGTGACCGGCGCTCTCTGGTATGTCGATGGCGGCACGACGATCGCCAAGGGTGGGCCCGGCCAAATCGTCCCTGCGGAGCTTGCGACGCAACCGAAACCTTCGCTGCCGCTGCGACACAGCCATGACGGGCTGAGGAACAAGGCGACCCAGAACCGGCTGCACTGAATCTCAGCCGAAGCGGCACGCAATGGCGATGGCTCTTCGCTATCGCCGCCTAACTGTATGCAGGAGTCCGGCTGATGGCATTCACTTCGATCAACCCGGCAACCGGCGAAACTCTCGCGAGCTATGAAGAAACTTCGGCGGCCGCGATTGCTGACATCATTGCCAACGTCCACGAGGCCTGGCGCGAGTGGCGGCACCGCGATTTCGGCGAACGGGCGCGGTTTATGCGGGCAGCGGCCGGCCTGCTTCGCGACCGCTCGCAGGGTTACGAACGGCTGATGGCAGAAGAGATGGGCAAGCCTGTCAGGCAGGGGGTGGCAGAGGCGCAGAAATGCGCGACGACCTGCGATTACTTTGCCGACAATTCAGTCAAGATCCTTGCGCCTGAGATGATCGAAGCGCGACCTCCGAAGCGCTCCGTTGTCTTCCAGCCGTTGGGCGTCATTCTCGCGGTCATGCCCTGGAACTTTCCGTTCTGGCAGGTATTCCGTTTCGCCGCGCCGGCGCTCATGGCCGGGAATGCGTCGATCCTGAAGCATTCGTCGAACGTTCCGGGCTGCGCGCTGGCGATCGAGGAGGTATTCCGCGAAGCGAGCTTCCCGGAACATCTCTTCCGCACTCTGATGGTCGGTTCGAGTGCCGTGGACAGTATCGTCGAGGATCCGCGGATACGCGCCGTCACTCTCACCGGCAGCGGCCCTGCAGGCCGCGCAGTCGCGCGGCGAGCGTCTGGCCATCGGCGATATCGACGCCGGCTCCGTGTTCGTCAACGCTACTGTCCAATCGGACCCCAAGCGGTGGCGTTAAGGAGAGCGGCTTTGGCCGCGAGCTGTCGCATTACGGGATCAAGCAGTTCGTCAACATCAAGACCGTCGTGGTCGCTGCAAGTGATGGTTCTCCCGTGCATGCCCAGTCAGGCGCCCGATCGGAGTGACCACGACACCAATGCAGGATCGCTTCGCTTTGCCGCGTCGTTTCGGTTTTGAGGCGCAGACTTAGCGGCGCTTTCGCGCGTGGAGTGGCGACATGCCAAGCCCCTGGTAGGCGGTACGCCATGGCGAGAGTCGCGCCGTTTATGCCGTCGATCAGGTGTCCTGGCCGAACGAGATGGCTCCAAAATTCGCATCGCGGCACATTCAGTGGTTTTGCAAGTTCGGCTGGAACAAAGCGAATTCCCGCAAGTTGGATCACGAGGTGACGTCCGGCTCACCCAACAGCCAGTACCCCGCGTCACCAGAGAGTCCGCCCCCTCACCGTGGCGGACTCTCTCTACAAATAGCTCAGGCCAACAATGCCATTTTTGCAATTCGGCACTGCGATCCAATCCAAGGACCTTGTGGCAGATCCTTCTTGATCGTTGACAAGGCTATCCATGCTTCAATTCGCAATGGCGGCATCGGCAACGGCTAACTTTGTGAAGCTCATTCCGAGATGCTTTGCACCGATCGCAGCGGGGCGGTCAGCGTCCAGACAAGGCCGGACTCGCTGAATTCCAGTTGACCAGATCCGTCAATCGCCTGCGGGGCCACGCGTTTGAGGACGAGCGTGCCGAAGCCCTGGCGATCGAATTGCTTGATCGCAGGCCCACCGGATTCCCGCCACATCAGCCGAAATGTGTCGGCGCCTTCGGCAATCTTGGCTACTTCCCATTGAACCTCTATCAGGCCGGCCTGCCGGGATAAGGCTCCGTACTTGGCAGCGTTCGTGGCCAGTTCATGAAATGCAATGCCCAGATACTGCACAGCGTTAGATCCCAGCAAGATTGCGGGACCGGTCACTGATAGCCGGGAGTGAGCGACAAATGGCTTGAGCTGTGCCTCAATCAACTCTTGCAGAGCTGCACCTTGCCAGCCGCCTTCGACCAGGAGATCATGCGATTGCGAAAGTGCCGTGATGCGCCTCCGAACCTGGTCGACAAAACTTTCCGGCGTGCTCGTCAGCTTTCCGATCTCGCGTACCATTGAAATGATCACCGCATACTGATTTTTTACGCGGTGATTGACTTCCCGCATGAGAAGCCGGATGCGCCGCTCGCTCTCCTTATAGGAGCTGACGTCGCGCGCGATCTTCGAGGCACCAACAATTCTTCCACTGCCATCGCGAATCGGGGAGACGGTAAGCGAGACCGGAACCTGGGTCCCATCCTTGCGCAGCCGGACAGTCTCGTAGGTCGGCGTGCGTTCGCCCTTGCGAAGGCGGGCCATGATCGCCGTCTCCTCGCTTAACCTGTCCGCGGGAATAAGCATGGTCACCGGTCGGCCAATCGCCTCGGCGGCTGTATAGCCGAATAGATTTACTGCTGCCTCGTTCCAACTGGTGATGATACCGTTCATGTCCTTCGACACGATGGCATCCATCGAAGACTCGACGATGGCGGCCAGCCGCATGTCAGATTCGTCGGCGCGTGTTTGCGTCCGCAGGTCGAGCAAAGTGTTCATCGCGCCCTCGACCTTGCCCGTCGCATCGCGCAGCAGGATCGGATGTGCGCAGAACGGGATCAACTCGCCATTCGGGCGCTCGATGACAGCCTTGCCGCCGTGGACGTTGCGGCCCTCCAGCAGCGCGACCGCCATGGGACAATCCCGATGCGCCATGGCATTTCCGTCGAGATGACGGAGCTTCCACGAACCGCACCACCTGTCCGCCCCGATCACTGGACAACGCCCCCAAAGTTCGGCAGCCGACTCATTGAAGTACGTGATGTAGCCATCCTTGTCCGTGATATAGACGGCAACCGGCAAACCTTGCATCAAGTCGGTTGAGTTGCCGACGTAGGGCGTGAGATCCATGTCTGTCTCGCATGCGAAGGATGGTGGTCCACCAAACCGCTAAGACCCCAAAGCGCCTGATATGCTTCGGTTCCATGATGCCCATGCGGCAAATTTTGTTGCCGAGGACTCTCGGCACCGACCGAGATCTCGAAATTCGAGGTGGGAACCGTCCCCCTCTAGACATTGATCGGAACAAGCCGTGGCGATTGGCGTTTAGCCGCGGTGTCGCCGATCGAACATATTGCCCCGTTTCCTGGTCCCCGAGCTCACTCGACGAATGCCGGCAAAATGCATTCACTGAAATCCGCCCGGGAGCAGGCCAGCTATGATGCGCAAGTTGCGACCGCCGTGGCGCAAGCCACTGCGTTGGTCTATTGCAGTGATTTCGAGCCAGGTATCCGGCGCCGACGCAATGGTCCGTATTTTCACTACATTGGTCCAAAGGGTGACAGGATTGTCGACCCGGCGGTTCTTGACCGGATTAGCCGGCTCGCGATCCCGCCGGCCTGGAGCGACGTCTGGATCTCGCCACACCCCAAGGGTCATCTCCAAGCAACCGGCCGCGACGATCGTGGCCGCAAACAATATCGCTATCACTCCCAATGGATGGCTTTTCGTGACGAAGCAAAATATTCCAGCCTGACGGCCTTCGCCCATGCGCTGCCTCGTCTCAGACGACACATCGAGGCCGATTTGCGCAAGAAGGGCCTGGGAGCGGAACGCGTAATAGCCTCTGTCGTCTGGCTTCTCGATAAGACACTTATCCGGGTCGGCAACCCGGCCTACGCGCATGAAAACAACAGCTTTGGGCTCACGACCTTGCGCGACCATCATGCGACCATCGACGGTTCAACGCTTAGTTTCGCTTTTCGCGGTAAATCCGGCAAGGAATGGAAGCTCAAGATCCATGACCGCCGGATTGCCAAGATCGTGAAGGGTGCTCAGGACCTTCCGGGGCAGCACCTGTTTCAGTATGTAGAGACAGATGGGTCCCGCAAAGCAATACACTCGCACGACATCAATGACTACATTCGCCGCGCCAGCAAAGCTGATTTCAGTTCCAAGCACTTCCGGACCTGGGCGGGTACGGTTCGCGCAGCGAAAATTCTTTCACAAACAGAGCTTCCGAAGACTAAGCGGGAGACGGCGATCGCCATGAACATGGCGATAGACGCCGTTGCCGCAAAGCTCGGCAACACCCGCGCCGTCTGTCGTAAGTGCTATGTCCACCCGCTTGTGATCGATGCCTGGTATGCCGGTCGACTGGGCGACGAACTCGATAAGATCGAGCGACGGCTACGCGAGCCGCCGCAGCGACTGCACAAATGGGAAGCGCTGGTGCTCCGCTTTTTGGAGACATCTGAAGCTTCGTATCTCGCGCCGCCCTCGTAGCGAATCTTGTCCCACTATGGCGTCGACTTTGGATTGCCGCGGTCCGGCGCCATCAGGGGCGGTGTGAAGGCGGAACAACATGGACGCCCGGAAGTTTGTTCGCGATACGACCGTGGCCGTTCGCATGCGCGCTACTTCTCCAGCGTTTGAGGAAAATTCCGGACGTGACCGAAACCAACCATGAAACGGATCGGCTTTCGATTGCGCATCCTTCAAGGAAGACCATTTACGCGGCTCTCATAGGCAATCTGCTGATTGCGATATCGAAGTTCATCGCGGCCGCATTCACCAACAGTTCCGCAATGACCAGCGAGGGTGTGCACTCGCTAATCGATACCAGCAACGAAGTGCTGCTTCTGCATGGCCTCAACCGTTCGTCAAAGCCACCGGATGACAGTCATCCGCTTGGGCACGGGCGCGAGCTCTATTTCTGGAGCTTCGTCGTCGCGCTGCTTGTCTTCGCCCTCGGTGCCGGCGTTTCCTTCTACGAAGGCGTAATTCACATCCGCGCCCCGGTATCGATCGAGAACGCTGGCGTCAATTTCGTTATCCTGGCTCTTTCTGCGGTTTTTGAAGGCTATTCTTGGCAGATCGCCTTCAAGCACTTCAGATCGTTCAAGGGGGAAGGCAATTTTCTGGAAGCAATCCGCCGAAGCAAGGATCCAACTGTTTTCACTGTGCTGCTGGAAGACAGCGCTGCGTTGACGGGCATTGGCATTGCGTTTGTGAGCATCGTGTTGGCTCAATACTTCGATATGCCGTCGCTGGATGGGGTTGGTTCGATATGTATCGGCGTCTTGCTCGCGGTGACCGCAGGATTCTTGGCACGGGAATGCAAGGGACTGCTGATTGGAGAGCGAGCAGCGCCGGCCATCGAGGCCGCCATCTTGGCGATGGCAAGGGAAGATCCGGCCATTCAAAGAGCTAACGGCGTGATTACGGTTCATCTGGCGCCCGACCAGGTCGTGGCCGCGCTCAGCGCGCAGTTTCACGATGAAGCGAATGCCGACGATATCGAAGAGTGCGTCGAACGCCTGGAAACGCGGCTAGCCGCCGAGCGCCAGGAAGTCACAACGCTGTTCGTGAAGCCGCAGACAAGCCGGCGATGGAGCGGCAGCGGCCCCTCGGTTCCGACTGCTCCGTGACCATGTCATGTGCCGGCGGTTGGCCTATTCAGGCGGCTCACACGTCATGTGCTGACCAGTCGCTATTTTTGGGAACATCGCCTGCCACCGACGGTTTGGTATTATGCAAACCCAAACGAGGAGTGCAAGCCATGCCAACACCAAGCGGACATACCGACGCCATCCGGGCCTCGCGAGTGATCGGCACCAAAGTCTACAATCCGGCGGGAGAAGAGATTGGAACTGTCGAAGACGTGATGCTCGAAAAGACCGCCAATGACATCATGTTTGCCGTCATTTCGTTCGGCGGTTTTCTGGGTATCGGCGAGAAATATCATGCGATTCCCTGGTCGCTGCTGGATTTCGATCCCAACCGAGGCGGCTATACCGTGCCGTATAGCACCGAGCAGCTCAAGGCCGCGCCGGCGTATTCGATCGACGAACTAACCGTCGACGATGGCAGGGCGGCTCGCGAAGCTTCCTTTAACTACTGGCGTGTCGATCCATACTGGCAATGAGCTTCGTCTTCCTTGCCCAGTAAGTGCAGAGAGGCAAGTGACGATGCGCAAGAAGCGCGCAAACGCGTCCGAGAGGGCGGCCGTCGAACGTCGTACCAAGAAGAAGCGTGTGCTCGAGGTCAATTACCCCGGTTTTTTTGCCTCGCGGCGCAACTACGACATCGGCCATGGGATCGACTCGTCCGGCATTTTGGGGGTCGAGCGTGCTCGAGGGCCTTCCTCAGGATCGTCTCCCTGGAAGTGGATATCTGCCGCCTCCGGAGGCCTGCAATCGCTCTTTTACTGCTTGACGGCGGAGACGCGGACTGTTCGAATCTCCGGATCCTCTTTCATCAATTCCATTGCGGCGAGCTCGGCTGTGCTGCTGCCGCCGACCCGCCAACTGGCTGATCACGCGCTACACCGTCGTCTCGCAGGCTATGCGCACTCCACCATCGTCGTAGGCGAGCTGTTGCCGTTCAGAACCCGGCGGGCGCCTGAGAACTTATCAAAATCCCGAACGACAACAAACTGCTCGCGCGCACCCGGAACGATCGAGTCCCAATCGTCGTTAGCCACAAAAGCACAGGAGAAAGCGATGACCGGACGCAGAACCCATGAGCAGCAAATGCGTATCATCGAGGAGCGCGAGAACACGGAGAACGCGCCTAAGGAATTCGACGCCAAGGCGGAGCTGAAGCAATCGGCTGCCGCGCGCGAGGCGCGACGGAAGGGTTCGGATCTCAAAAGCGATGCGCCCGACCTTGTCGATCCGGACGACCGCAACATCCTTCGCGGCAAAAATCAGGAAAGCGCCCATAACAAGAGCCGAGGTTCTAAGTAGGACCGCCTTCCGCGGGCGCGGCTGCGCCCTGGCTCGCGGCCTTGGCTTTTGCGCACCTATCTCTGAATTCTTGAACCTCCGCTTCGGTGAGATGTTCAATGCCGATGAACTCGTTTTTCGCACGGCCCGATCGAATGAGCTCATCGAGCTTTGCCTGGATGGCCACGCCGTCGCGGTTCTGTGTGTTTTGAATCAGGAAAACAATAAGAAAAGTAACGATCGTGGTTCCGGTGTTGATGATCAGCTGCCAGGTCTCCGAATATTGGTGAATCGGGCCGGTAGCGGCCCAGAAGACCACCGAAACCACGCACAAGGTGAAGATCCACGCACGTCCGGCTGCGAGGGCGACAATTTCTGCGAGCCGATTGAACGCCTTTTCCATTTTGAACTCCGACTGGGCGCCCGCCTATTTGCTGGAGGCATCCGGACCGTTGCAATGATCAACGCGGCGACGGCGCGCGAGTTTCAGCGGTTCACACGAGTCCCGAACGAGCACTGGGAACTTTTCGTCTCCGGCAGTCCTTAGAATGAGGATTGAAAGCCAGTTTGGATCATGCCGGATTACGAGAAGCTGCCGACGATGAATGGCGACCGCGTGAGGGTCGTCGTCGAAACACCGCGCGGCGCAGCTGCGAAGTTCTCCTATGAGCCCAAAATCGGCGTCTTTGAATTCACCCGGCCGCTGGCGGTTGGAAACATCTATCCCTACGATTGGGGTTTCGTGCCATCGACGCTCGGCGAGGATGGCGACCCGTTGGATGGCCTCGTCGTTCACCAGGCGGGCTCCGCGCCCGGCGTCGTCATCAATTGCCATCTGCTTGGGGCGCTGCGCGTCAAACAAAAGGATGCGGAAGGTTCGCAATTCCACAATGACCGCTATATCTTTCGCCCTCACAAGCAGGACGCGCACGACAAGCCGGTCCTGGAGGACCACGTGCCCGACGATCTGCGCCACGAAATCGAGCAGTTCTTCCTGTCATCGGTGCTGGGCACGGGTAAGAAGATCGAGTTAGAAGGCTGGTGCGACGCCAAGGAAGCGGCCGCTCTGCTGAAAAGGGGGATGAAGAATTTCGCAAAAAAGGAAAAGATGACACGCTGATTGACTGCTGTGTCGCCGCGCCATTACCTCGTCAAAAAAGATGCGGCCCCGGTCAGATGACCGGGGCCGCATCGCCAGGCTCGGCGTGGCATGCGAACGGCAGCGCATGTCACGTCAGCGCGCCTTATGCGGCCGCCTGCAAGGCCCGCTTGTTCGCACCGCTTTCGCCGAGCTTGGTAAGTGTCTCGTCGGTGGCGGATTCTTCCTTGAGAGTCTCGCGCAGCAAGGGCAGGGCGTCTTTCAGCCCCAGTTCCTCCGCCCACGCGATCAGCGTGCCGTAGCGCGCTATCTCGTAATGCTCGACCGACTGGGCGGCTGCTACAAGGCCGGCGTCGAGCGCCGGCTCGTCCTTGTATTCCTCGAGAATTTCCGATCCCTCTTCGATGATACCATCGATCGCGGGGCACGTCTTACCCCGCACCGGTTTGCCCAGCATTTCGAATACTTGCTCGAGCCGGTCGACCTGGCCTTCCGTTTCGGTGCGATGCTTTTCGAAGGCCGCGCTCACCTCTTCCGCCTGCGCCGCCTTAGCCATTTTCGGCAGCGTCCTCAGGATTTTCTTTTCCGCATAGTAGATGTCTTTCAGGCCGTCCACGAACAGGCTTTCGAGGCCGTTCGCGGCGCCGGACGAACTTTTCTTCGCCATGAATGTCTCCTTCAATGGGTTGCCTTTCCAAGGAACGGCGCCCGACTATTGTTCTAAGCTATTAAGGAAGGTTCCTTCCTTAAGCAGCAAAACCGGCATGATCGACCGATGTTCCCGACGAAATAACTTGTGAACCTGATGTTCGGAAAGCTCCGGCGATCCGAGGTAAGAGGAGGGGGTCACTTCAGCGGACCCTTACCGTCGCCGGACGAGAGCTGGTCGAGTATGCAGAGCGCTACGCTCGGCTCTGAATGCTCCAGCAGACCCTGCTCAGCGGCCGCCTTCTTGTAAGCAGCAAAGGCAATTGCCGGGCGGCAAATCCCTTTGCCCGCGTCTTCCACCAAGCGGGCCGCCTTGAGATAGGCTGGCGCGTCCTTATTCCTCCACTTCCGGCCAAGCGCCTTCTTGGCGTCGGCGATCGAGGAAACCACCATCGTGCCGCCGTTGACGAAGTGGAACGTGAGCGGCAGGAATCTGCTCAAGGCTCTTTCACCATCCTAGCCTCTCCTTCATGCGCCAGGCGAGGCCGATGACGGCCGCTGCCAGAACAAGAATGAAAATTGTACGTCCAAAAGGATTTCATCTTGCCACCGCGTAGTGGCCATAAACGAAGCTGCCGCCGGGTGGTTGCATCCACCTCTGCATTCGACGTCCACAGGGGTCAGCGCCTGGCCGATGACCACCCGAAAGATGGAGGCGCGGAACAACGCTAACCTTTTCTGTCCGCATGCGTTGTCTCCCGAAAGCGAAGGAGAAAACCGATGCCGACGAAATCCAACAGAATGGCTCAATCCGCGACGTCAGCAAGATCCGCTGCGCGGATCAATTCCTCATCGGAGCAAGCGGCCAGCAAGCAACGGAGTGTGCAGCGCAAGGTCGACGCGACCGATCGCGCCAAGCCGAACGGCAAATCAAAATCGCAACGAGCCATGCAGGCTGGCGCGCGCGAATATCCAGTGCCGCCCTTCCCGAAGCAGCATCATCCGAAGCCCGGCGAGGAATGGGCGATCGAGCCCGCGCCGCTTTATGATGCGCCGTTCTGGCAGGGGTCGAACAAGTTGGAGGGCAAGGTGGCGCTTATCACCGGCGGCGATTCCGGTATCGGCCGCTCGGTCGCCGTGCTGTTCGCCCGCGAAGGGGCGGACGTCGCCGTTGTCTACCTCAGCGAGGACCGCGACGCGAAGGCGACAAAGCAGGCAGTCGAGGCCGAAGGCAGGAACTGCATCACCATACGCGGCGATGTTGCCAGGCGGACCTTCTGCCGCAAAGCGGTGGAGCAGACGCTGAAGGCCTTCGGCAGACTGGACGTTCTCGTTAACAACGCCGCCTTCCAAGTGCATTCGTCCGATTTCGCCGACCTGACCGAGCAGCATTTCGACACCACGCTGAAGACCAATCTCTATGGCTATTTCCACATGGCGCAGGAAGCGGTCCCGCACATGAAGCCCGGCTCGGCGATCATCAACACCGGTTCCGTGACCGGCATCGAAGGCTCGAAGGACCTGATCGACTACTCGATGACCAAAGGCGGCATTCACGCCTTCACCCGAGCCCTTTCAGGCAGCCTGGTCAGCAAGGGTATTCGCGTCAATGCCGTGGCGCCGGGGCCGGTGTGGACGCCGCTCAACCCGTCCGAAAAGGAGGCGGAGGACGTCTCGCAGTTCGGCGCCCAGACGCCGATGAAGCGGCCGGCCCAGCCGGAAGAGATCGCTCCAGCCTATGTGTTTCTCGCTTCGCCGCAATGCTCCAGCTATATCACCGGCGAGATATTGCCGATCATCGGAGGTTACTGAACGTGGCCGCTGCCGGTCATCAGAACGTCGCTCCGGTTACGGCGATGTGTATGCGATCACGCGATCATGTTACGATCGGAATTCGGAACCATATGATGCACGCGCTATTGATCTCAGCGGGCCGTCTCAGCCGGACATGGTGGTAAAGAGAACAGGGTGGTTTTTCCGGCTTCACACCTGGCCAACGAAAACACAGTCGAGCTCTTGTCCCATCCGGCCCGCTTTAATTGCCGTTGGGTAGCGTATGGCGGAACACGGGAAATCGAAGGCTGGCTGGTCTCGGGAAGCCTGGCTTTTGCTGAAGGAAAGCGTCAGCGGGTACATGAGTGACGATGCGCTGAGCCATGGCGCGGCGATTGCTTTCTATGCCACGACCTCCCTTGCGCCGGTCGTTCTCATTGTGGTGGCGATCGCCGGCATCGTCGTCGGCAACGATGCTGCCCAGCTCGCGCTCTCGGCCGAGTTCGCGGGTGTGATGGGGCCGCAGAGCGCCGATCTCCTCAAGGCAACGATCGAGACCGCTTCGCATCGCGGGTCCAGCACGCTGGCCACCCTCCTCGGGCTGATGGCGCTCCTTGTCACCGCCTCCGGCGTCTTCGGCGAGATGCAGCTGTCGCTGAACCAGATATGGAAGGTCAAGCCCAAGGGCGTTTCGCTATCGCGCCTGGTGCGGGCGAGGGCAGCGAGCCTCGGCCTGGTGGCGGCTCTTGGTTTCATGCTTCTGGTGTCGCTTGCGGCAAGCACCGCGATCTCGGCACTGGGCGAGTACATAAATCAGCGCCTGCCTTTCGGCGAACTGATCGTGAGTGCCACCAACACCGTCGTGTCCTTCGTGCTGATCGCGCTCCTCTTTTCCGCGATCTACAAGGTCCTGCCGGACCGCACGCTGAAATGGCGCGACGTCGCCGTTGGTTCGCTGGTCACGGCGCTGCTGTTCACCATCGGCAAGTCGGCGATCGGCTGGTACATCGGCACCAGCGCCATCGCGACGTCTTATGGCGCCGCTGGCGCGCTGATGGTCGTGCTGCTGTGGGTCTATTACTCGGCCCAGATATTTCTATTCGGCGCCGAGATCACCCGCGCTTATTCGGTGCGGAGCGGCAGCCGGCAGGATCTCGCCCCGGTGGTGCAGAGCAAGCCGGGCTCGCAACTTAGATCTGGAGCCGCGACTGCAGTGCGGTTCGGATCTTCCGAGAGGAAGATTCGCGGTTGGATCGTTTTCATCTACCTGATCACGCTGCTGGTCTCGCAGGTCTGGCGGCGGGAGGACTGAGCGCCACCCCAGCCGTGCCGAGTGATCTTCAAGGCGGAACCAATACAGCGTTCTGAAGTTGGCCTTGCGGCGGCACCCGATTTTAAAGGCCGCCGGTCGGTTAAATCCAGATCGCGCTCCGGCTAGCCCGGGCGTGGCGCCGACGGCCGTTGGCATGCGGCCGTCAATAAGTAAATCCGCCACTCTATCCTGAACTAACTCACTATCCCATGGAACGAAAGCCAGTTGTCGGAATTGGTACATTGCCTTGACAAAAAAGGAGGTCGATATGGGCCGCGGTATATTGCTTTGGCTGCTCGGAGTTCCAATTCCAATCATTATCTTGCTCATGCTGTTCGCACGGTAGGAGCCTTCAGATGAACTCCGCAATTGCTGATGTTGAAGTTTCCGCCGCAAGGGAATCGCCTTTATCCGCCGTCAATTGGGGCCCGATTATCGCCGGTGCTTTCGCTGCGTCGACGCTGACGGTGATCCTGATGCTGGTCGGCTCCGGACTCGGCTTGACCATGGTTTCACCTTGGACCGGCGCAAGCGCATCGGCCACCACATTCGCGGTCTCGGCTGCGGCCTGGCTGGTCGTCGTGCAATGGCTCTCGGCCGGCCTGGGCGGCTATCTCACCGGCCGGCTACGCACAAAATGGGTCGGCATTCACGACAATGAAGTCGTCTTTCGCGATACCGCGCACGGCTTCCTTGCCTGGGCGCTGGCAACATTGCTGGTTGCGGGTGTCTTCGGTTCGGCTTTGTCCGCAGCTGTCGGCGCGGGCGTGCAGGCCGCCTCCAACATCGCAGCAGGGGCGACGGCGGGGGCCACATCTGCTGCCACCAGTGGCGCCGGGGGGGCACCCGACAGCAACAGTTTGGCCTACTTCGCCGATGCGCTGTTTCGCCCGGCCGACACCGGAACCGTCGCCCCCGCTGGACAGAATGACGCCGGCGCGACCGCGCAGGCAACTCGCATCCTGGTCGCGAGCGCTGCCAGAGGTGAAGTGTCGCCAGACGACAAGGCCTATCTTGCCAAACTGGTCGCATCCCGCACCGGGCTTTCGGAGGCCGACGCCGCCAAGCGCGTAGATACCGTCCTTACCGGCATGGAGGATGCCAAGAACAAGGCAAAGGCGGCCGCCGATACGGCCAGGAAGGCAAGCGCCGCTTTCGCGCTGGTCGGCGCCCTATCCATGATTGTGGGCGCTTTCATCGCCAGCGTGGCCGCAGTGCTCGGCGGCAAGCAGCGCGATGAAGACGAGGCGCTGTTCGTTCGCGACTGACCGCAAGTACCGTTCGCTTGCTGACATTTATCCAATCAAATTTGCCCGCTGGCTTGCCCGCGGGTAAATTTTAGTGGAGCTGGCGGGTAGGTCTAACAATACCTGCCCGGTAAGTCATTCTCGAGTCGCCCCAGCAGTTGGCGTCGCCTCATTGTCGGTCTGGTAGTTCTCCCATCGCTCTTCGATTTCGTAGGAAAGCCAGCGGCAGAACATGCCGATGATCGACGTGGCAGCGCCGCCGAGCAGGCAGGCAATCAGCAACGGACTTTTCGATGCGCTATCCCAGCTGACGATCGCCAGCAGGAATACGCTTGCCGCGGAGATCGAATATCCGACGCCCTTGAGCAGATGAAGCGACGATCTGGTCATGCTGGTCCGCCATCAAGATGCAATTAGCTGTGATTGAAGTGCCATCTCCGTAGTATCTCTCCACCTGGCGGCGGCCGGCGGCTCCTTCCTGGTGGGCCTGCAATCACAAAGCGCGGGCCGATATCTCGGCATTGGCGCTCACCGCGTCATGCTTACCCAGATGGCAGAATCGCGGCCATGCAGGCCAAGCTTAACGAGATCGAGTGTTAGCGCTCCTGTTCGCTGGAATCTTTTGCCCCGGTGTCTCACTTGCCTGCCGCATGATTGTTAGCGCTTCCTCTGGCGTGAGACCGCATTTGCGGGCAAAATAAACCGCCTCGGTGGCCTCCGAGCGAGTGGCTGTCGCTATGGCGGACAATGCCGGTTTCGATTTCTTCTTGGTCATCGGTTCACCGTAGCAGACTCATTTCGTCAGTTGATAGCTCGCGGCTCCAAATTTCGGACTTTGAAGCGACGGGGCGCAACGCTCGTGTGGCGTTCATCCGCCGAGGCGAGCCGGAGAAGGGTTGCTCGAGCGACACAACCCTTCTCCATTAAGTGTCGGCCTACCAGCCTTGGCGGCGAGCCCACTCATCGACGTCGGCGCGAACACGATCCTTCTCGATGCCGTAACGTTCCTGGATCTTGCCTTCGAGCTGGTCGCGCTTGCCGGCGATGCGGTCGAGGTCATCGTCGGTGAGCTTACCCCACTGTTCCTTGACCTTGCCTTTGACCTGCTTCCAATTTCCTTCGACGCGGTTCCAATCCATGGTCCAAAATCTCCTTAGGTTGCATGGAGTAACAACGGCGGCGATGTTCCGGGGTTCCTGCCGAAAGGGTTTGTCGCGAGTAGGCGATTGCCTTTTTACAAACATATTGCGCCTCGCTAACACCAGCTGCATTTTGCAGTTGCAAATCGACGACGCCGCCACCTCATGGAACCTTAGTCCCCTTAGGCGACTTATGATCGAGGGCGGGGCGCGCCCCTACGGATTTCATGGTCGACACTCGAAACCGCATTTCACCTGCTCGCGCGAACCGGACAAGCTCGCCGCGAGAACAGGCGCGCAACCGTTTCATAATCGTGATCGGCGCGTCGGCGGGCGGGATCGAACCGCTGAAGAAGATCGTGAGCGATCTGCCCGCCGAGCTGCCGGCAGCCGTGTTCATCGTGCTCCATGTCGGCCAGATCAGTTATCTGCCCGCAATCCTCGACCGCGTGGCCACGCTCAAAACCTCGGTCGCCGAGAACGGCGCGTTTTTCAGGACCGGCAATATCTATGTGGCGCCACCCGGCTTCCATCTTCTCCTGCATGGCGACCACATGATGCTGCGGCGCGGACCGCGCGAAAACCTCGCCCGGCCGGCGATAGATCCGCTGTTCCGCTCGGCGGCGCTCAGCTACGGCGCGCGTGTCATCGGCGTCCTGCTTTCTGGTGCACTTTCCGACGGCACCGCCGGCTTGAGAGCCGTCAAGGCGGTGGGCGGGATCGCGGCCGTGCAGCATCCGAAAGACGCGGTGGTGCCATCCATGGTGGAAAGCGCGCTGCAATACGTCGAGATCGACCATTGCGTACCGGCGGCCAAGCTCGGTGGCCTGCTGGCGAAACTGGCGGCCGAGCCGGCAGGCGAAACCTTGCCTGCCCCGCCAATAGTCAGACTGGAGGCGGCCATCGCTGCGCAGGAGCATTCGACCATGAAAGAAGCGGATCGACTTGGCGAATTGTCGGTGTTTACATGCCCAGAATGCAACGGGCCGCTGTGGGAGCTAAAAGACGGTGACATGCTGCGCTACCGGTGTCATACCGGACACGCTTTTACTGCCGAGGCGGTATTGGAAGCGCAGGCGATCGAGGCGGACGAGATTCTATGGAGTCTGCTGCGGTCACATCAGCAACGGGCGGAATTTGCCCGGCGCATGGCCGAGCGGGAAAGAACACGGCATCGCTCACAGCTCGCGAGAGAGCTTGGCCAGCGGGCGGAGGAATACGATGCGGATGCCGCTCTCGTCGAGCGCATCCTCGAAAGCAGGCGGGTTCGCGTAACGGGCAATGGAACAGTCGACCAGGAAAGCAACGGCAAGAAACGCGAAGGCTAGGCCGCGAGGGGGTGCCAAAGAGCCGGCGTCCTTCCCTATCATAGGCATCGGCGCATCGGCGGGCGGCATCGGAGCGCTGCAGCAATTCTTTCCCGAAGTGCCGGCCGACAGCGGTTTTGCCTATGTGGTGATCCAGCATCTCGACGCCGGGCATGAAAGCGCGCTTGCCAGCATCATCCAGCGCTCCACCACGATTGAAACGCAAACCGCGGCAGAGGGCGCGGAAATCCAGCCGGATAATATCTACGTCATCCCCCCGGGCGTCTTGGTGACGATCGAGGACCAGCACTTTCACCTCGCCAAGATGCCTGCCGCGCGTCTCAAGCGCACGCCGATCGACGATTTTTTCACGTCGCTGGCGCGGGAGCAGGCTGAGTATGCGGCCGGCATTATCCTTTCGGGGACCGGCAGCGATGGCACGATGGGACTGCGGGCAATCAAGGAGCACGGCGGACTGACACTGGCGCAGGAAAGCGCCGAATATGACGGTATGATGCGAAGCGCCGTCCAGGGCGGCCTTGTCGACATGGTGCTTCCCGCAGGGCAAATGGCGGGAAAGCTGGTCAGTTATTTCAGCCGCTCCAACCGGACCGAAAGCGAGCGCGATCGCCGCAAGCGCGACTTGGCGGAACAGCTTTCGCGGATCGTGACGCTGCTTCGGGTACGCACCGGCCACGATTTCAGCGGCTACAAGGATAACACCATCATGCGGCGCATCCAGCGCCGCATGCACGTGCTGCAGATCGACGATCCCGCCACTTTCTATGAGCACTTGCGCGACGATCCGCAGCAGATCGACCTGCTGTTCCAGGATCTGCTCATCGGCGTGACTAGTTTTTTCCGCGACACACGGGCCTTCGAAGCGCTCGAACGTTTCGTCATTCCAAAGCTTTTCAAGGACCGCAAACCGGACGAGACGATCCGGGTCTGGGTGCCGGCCTGCTCCACTGGCGAAGAAGTCTATTCGATCGCGATGCTGCTGAAGGAAAACGCGCGCGGCGCCGCTTCGCCCAGCCTGCAGATATTCGCCACCGACGTTGACGAGCGCGCTTTGGAAATAGCGCGCGCCGGGCGCTATCCCGCGGCGATCGCAAGCTATGTCACGCCGAAGCGCCTCAAGGAGTTCTTCTCGCGCGAGGACGGTACGTATCGTGTCGGCGCCGATTTGCGGGAGATCTGCTTATTTTCAGCACACAATCTTCTACGCGACCCGCCGTTTTCCCGGCTCGACCTGATCGCCTGTCGCAACTTGCTGATTTATCTGGGTCCTGACCTGCAGGAGAAGATCGTGCCGGTCTTCCACTACGCTCTGCGCAGCAACGGCTATCTATTTCTCGGATCGTCCGAGAACGTCACCCGTCACGGGCGCCTGTTCTCGACCGTGGACAAGACCAGCCGCATCTTTCAAAAGCGCGGCGAGGTGGCGGCGCAGCGGCTGCCGGAATTCCCGCTCGCCGCGGCGGCTAGGCAGCCGGCCTCGCATGCACGTCTGCGCGCCACGACTTCAACCCTGCAGGAGTCCGCGGAACGGCTGATCCTCCAGCGCTATTCGCCCGCGCATGTGGTGGTCAACGCCGCCGGCGAACTCATGCACAGTTCCGGAGGTACAGGCAAATATCTTGAGCTCGCCGCCGGCGCACCCGACCACAACGTCTTCTCCATGGCCAGACGGGGCCTGCGCATGGATTTGCGGGCAGCGCTTCACAAGGCCGTCAGCTCCGGACAGGTGGCGATCCAGAGCAACATTGCGGTAGGCACCAATGGCGGACGCCAGACGATCAGCCTCGTCGTTCAGCCGCTGCTATCCGCCGGCTCGGCCGATCCGCTCTACATGATCGTGTTCCGCGATATCGGCGGCATCAAACCGGAGGCCGAGGACGAGCCAGCCCACGCAGCCGACGACGTCGAAAGCGCCAATGTCAGCCAGCTCGAAAAGGAGCTGAGGGAAACCAGGGAACGGCTGCAGATCACGACGGAGGAACTCGAATCCTCCAACGAGGAGTTGAAATCCTCCAACGAGGAGCTGTCATCCATCAATGAGGAACTGCAGTCCTCCAACGAGGAACTGGAGACCTCAAAGGAGGAATTGCAGTCGATCAACGAGGAATTGCAGACAGTCAATGCTGAGCTCAGTATCCGTGTCGACGAACTCAGCCGCGCCAACAACGATATGGCGAACTTGCTCGAGAGCACCCAGATCGCGACCGTCTTCCTCGACCGCGACCTCTGCATCAAGAGCTTCACGCCGACGGCGCGCGACCTGTTCAGGCTGGTCGAAAGCGACGTCGGGCGGCCGCTCGCGCATGTGCGCCCGCGCTTTCTGGCCGACGGATTGCAAGGGGACTTGGAGCAGGTCCTGCTGCGGCTTGGAACGATCGAGCGGCAGATCAAGGGCGTCGACAACGACCGGCGCTACATCATGCGCGTACTGCCGTACCGTACGGTCGAGAACGTCATCGCCGGTCTGGTCGTCACCTTCGTCGACGTCACCCAGATCGTGAAAGCCGAGGAAAAGATCGGCGCGCTCTCGCAAGATCTGCGCAACCGCATCGAGAGCCTAGCAACGCTGCTGGACCTGGTGCCGGTGGGCATTCTGATCGCCGAGGACGGCAACGTCGAGGCGATCCGTGCCAATCGCCGGGCGGTTGAATTTGCCGCCCGGAGCGGCGCTGACGGCAAGCTGACGTCGGTGCCGGCTGTGCTGCCGTTGACGGTTAATGGCGTTGTAGTGGACGCGGGTGACCAGCCCCTGCAAAAAGCGATGCGGACGGGCAAAGCCATTCCCGGATATGAGGCGCGGATCGCGCGGGCTGATGGTGCACGCTTCGACGTGATGATTTCGGCAAATCCGCTATTTGACGAATCCGGCAAGGTCCGCGGCGCGATTGCAGCCCTGGTCGACATATCGAACCACAAGGAGGCGGAGCGCAGCCAGGAGAGGCTGTTGCATGAGTTGCAGCATCGCGTGAAGAATATCCTCGCCACGGTCACCGCGCTGGCCTCGCGCATGATCCGCTCGTCGGGCTCGATAGGCGAGTTCTCGACGTCATTTCACGAGCGATTGCATGCGATGGCCCGCACGCACGAGGTCCTGTCATCTTACAATTGGGGCGATGCCGACCTCGAGCAGCTGCTCAGGGCGACGCTCGCTCCCTATGGTAGCACGGAACGCGAGTCCGTAGTCGTCAAGGGGCGGCCGCTCCACCTCAATTCGGCCACGGCGGCGACGCTCGGCATGATTTTTTTCGAGCTAGCCAGCAACGCGGCCAAATATGGCGCGCTTTCCGTCGACATCGGCCGCGTCGAAGTGTCTTGGGATATCGTGAAGCCGGGTTTCTTGTCGATCAGCTGGAAGGAGACCGGCGGCCCGATCGTGGAAGAACCATCCCGCAGGAATTTCGGAACAACTTTCATCCAGCAGAGTTTGGAGTACGAGTTGGGGGGAACTGTAGGATTGACGTTCAAGCCCTCCGGCGTGGAATGCCTGCTTGAAATTCCATGGTCCCGAACCGAGGGGTCGATCGATCCTTAGCTCGGAAACGAATGAATAAGAGCGCTCCATTATCCGGCCTGCGGGTCCTCGTCGTCGAGGATGCATTCTTGGTTGCGCTCGATCTGGCCGACGAATTGAAGGCAGCCGGATGCGACGTCGTCGGTCCTGCGCCCTCTGTCGAACAAGCACTTCAGCAGATCGACGGCGTTGAACTGGACGGTGCGGTGCTCGACGTCAACCTGCATGGCGAACGGAGCTTCCCGCTTGCCGAGCATCTCGTCACCCTCGGTGTGCCTTTTGTCTTTCTCACCGGCTATGACAGCGCCACGGTCTTTCCCGATCGGTTCCAGGATTCGCCGAGACTGTCGAAGCCTTTCGAGATCAGGGTGTTGATCGAAGCGGTCGCGCGTTTCGACAAAGGTAAGCATTGAGGCCACGCGGCGCTCTCGCTTGGCCGATAGACCCCCGCCAGCAGCTGCCGCGCCATTAGCATCCGCCAAGGCGGCCCAATCCAGGTGCGTAGCAACAAGCAACGAAACAGAGTTCGATGGCCGTTCAGCCCGGCAACGCGGCGGAACGGGCGATCCAAAAGCGCGAAAAATTCCACATGGATACGGGCCCCTGCGGCGGAACAAAACGCCTGATGAGGCAGTTCGACCCGGGACCAAAGGCGGCAGCACTTATATTCGGCCGATCCTTTCCCGGTGGGCGTCGAGCGCAAGTGATGACCGCGCAAGCCAACAAGGAGGCGAACGGACGAAGGCGGAAACGCTTAGGGAGAGCCGTTGGCCTAGCCCTGATCGCGGGTGCGATTGCTCGGCAATCGGTACCTATGCCAGCGCGGGAGCAAGGTTCGGACCGGATCTGCTTTGGACCGCCCCAGTGACACTGCCGATGATGTACGCTGTCGTGTACCTCTCATCGAAGCTCGGCCAGGTGTCCGGCCGCGGACTGTTCCAGGTTATCGCGGATTTCTATCCGCGATGGCTGCTATTGCCGGTCCTGGTTGGAGCCCTGGCTGGCAACGTGATCGAGGCTGCGGCGAATCTGGGTGCCATGTCGGCGGCGATCAACCTGTTCGTGCCGTTGCCCATCCCGGTGATCGTCGCTTTCATCGCAGCGTTTATGTTTGCTCTTCAAGTTTTTGGTTCTTACGGCCTCCTCAGGAATCTGTTCCGTCTGCTGGCGTTGGCGCTGCTCGCCTATGTCGTCTCGGCTGTCCTCGCCAGACCAGAACGATGTCGGTGATAAGTGGCACCTTGCTGCCGAGGGTGCATTTCAGCCACGAGTATTTGTTGATGCTCGTTGCGATCATCGGAACAACGCTTTCGGCATATCTCTATACTTGGCAATCCAACCAGGAGGTGGAAGAGGAGATCGCCGAGGGCAGAACTACTCTTGAGAAACGCCACGGAGCGACCGATGGAGAGCTGCGCCGGTCGCGCCAGGACATTCTGATCGGCATGACGTTTTCCAACCTGATCATCTATTTCATCATACTTTCGACGGGTTCGACGCTTCACAAGGCCGGCCAAACCCAGATCGAAACGGTAGCCCAGGCGGCTGAAGCGCTGCGACCGCTTGCTGGCGATGCAGCCGGCATATTTTTCGCCGCAGGTTTGATCGGTGTCGGCTTTCTGGCCGTTCCTGTCATGACGACAGGCGCTGCCTTCGATCTCGCGCAGGCCATGGGCTGGAACCATGGCATGAACGCGAAGCCGCAGAAAGCGCCAGCCTTCTACCTGGCGACGGCGGCATTCACGTTGATCGCAGTCGGCCTAAATTTTCTCGGCTTCAATCCAATACATGCGCTGGTCTGGGCGGGCGTTGTGCAAGGCTTTTCCACTCCCCCGCTGCTGCTGTTGATCCTATTGATGACGAACGATCGCAGGATTGTGGGCGACAGGGTCAATAGCCGGAGGACGAACATCCTGGAGGCGTCACGACGCAGCAATCTTTGCGGGCTCGGCTGTCCTGGTGGCGAGCTGGTTTCTCTAGCCCGAACGGCGGCATCAGTTTGGCAAACGGATATCCAAGGATGTTCGTTTCCAACAGGAACGATCGTCATCGTCACGCATTCTTCCTAATCATTGCTATCAACGCGCTGCCGGGGTTCGAACCGTGTTACCAAAAGGCCATGCGACGCCTGACTGCGTGCCGGGCGAAATCAACGTTATCGATCTCATCCCTGCCTTGCGTGCTTTTGCCCGCACTTTTTGCCGGGTTCCCGATGATGCCGATGACCTCGTGCAGGAGACTTTGATGAAGGGGCTTGCCAATTTGGACAAGTTCGAGCCAGGAACGCGCTTGAAGTCCTGGCTTTTCACCATCATGCGCAACACGCACTATACGCGGGTGAACGCTGCAGCCAGAGAAGCACCTGGATTGCTCGACTGCGTCTCCAGCAGACCGATTTCGGAAGCCTCCCAAGAGTGGTCCATTCAAAGCAAGGAAGTTTACCAAGCCATCCAGAAGCTTCCGTCACATCAACGCGAAGTGCTGATGCTGATCGGTGTGCTAGGCGTCAGCTACGAAGAAACCGCTGAGATATGCAATTGCGCGATAGGAACCATCAAAAGCCGTCTCAACCGCGCGCGCGCCAGCGTCCTGGAATCCCTTGATGAAAGCTCGTCACAAGCGCTGATCGAAAGACATGAGCATGTCTCGCAAGACCACTGGGACAGAGCCGCTGACAGACCTCGATGAGAGCACGCGTCAGCTTTCCATTTCACGGCGACGCTTCTGCATCAGCGCATTCTGCAACTCGATCGCGAGCTTGGTCAGGCGATCCGGGACCTTCTCCTGCTCGATCGCCGTCAACAGCGATGCAATCTCTTTGTCTATGCTCAGGATTGCGTTACTGGCGGTATCGCTTTGGCTCGGGCGAGACATGGCTTTCTCTTAGCAATTAAGGTCCCTTCGAAAATTCACTGAGACCATAGCCGGCCAGAGTTTGCAAGGCGCTCCAGCCGCCGATCAGATTTGGCTCGGCACTGGATTGTGCCCAGAGCAAAGCCCTCTGCCTGACCCCATATCTGATCCGTTTGCGCCCCTGCAAGTCCGCTGAGAGCCGCCGGAGCTCAGTCTTCGGGGAGCCGGTTTCCCGCGTGGTCCTGATACTGATCGGACTTAATCCGATTGCCGTCCAGGCCGCGTTGTTTTGTATGCTGCTTCTTATCCCGGTTCGACAAGACGTCGTTTTCTCCGACCATGTCTTTCGGAACCTCCGTCTTGGCCCCGGTCCCGGAACGTTTGCCCTGACTGCCGCGGCCCATGTGTTTGTTACCGCCGGATGCCATCTGCTTCTCCTGGGTCTGCCAGCTTCTGCGCAACTGGTCTCGGCGCCCGAACTTCGGGCCGCCTGTTATGTTCCGCCGGTACGGCGAATAAGAAAGACGGTGCCATCCCAGTGACGGAAAGGCGTCGCGCCATCGATCACGATGTCCATGGAGCATGCATTGGCGAAGTTGCGGACGTCGGCAGAATCGGCGGCAGGGGACATCCGGTATGAATAGTTGAGAATTGCCGCCATCCCTCCAGGTCGCAATAGGCGCGCGATTTCGCTGAAGTGTCGCTCGGCGACGCCGGCGATCACCAGGTAGGGGAAAATGTCAACCGCCAATACGCCGTCAAAGCGCTCGTCGGCGACTTCGGCAAGATCGAGGCCGGAGGTCTGACGGAACTCGACGTTGCCGAGGCCGGCGCACCTTCGACGCGCCGCGGCGATCATCCCGTAGGAAATATCGATGCCGACAATGCGTTTGGCTCTAGCGGAGAGCGCGCATTCGAAACGGCCGATGCCACAGCCGATGTCGAGTATTGTTTTGTCCTCGCCTGTAAACCCTTGTCGCTCAAGCCAAGAGGCGATCTCGGCAGTTGTAGCCGAGAGCTTTTCCTCATCACCGAGCGACGAAAGTTGGACGCTGGCAGCCGGTGAGATGACGAGGGCCTGGTCAAAGCCACTGGCCAGCCGGCGGACCGTCATCTCGGCCGTTTCGCTATCCTGACGGTCATGACATATGGAAGCTGCCGTCGCCCGGAGACTGTCAAAGGCGCCCGTGTTGGCCGAAAGAAGCGCGGCCACGTCCTCGAGCCAGCCTCTGCAATGGTAGGCCTTTGTCCGCATCTCCAGCGCGATATCCGCCAATTTCGCAGCATTGATTTCCGCCGTAAGGACGGCCAATCTGGCTACCGCAACCTCGGCGGACAGGTCGTCTGCCATGCAATTCTCGAGAATGCGGCTGGCGGCCATCCTCTGCTGTTCTGCCGCGATCACGGCGCTGCGCTCCGGGTCCAGAGCCTTTGCGCGGTCCACCGGTCCACTGCCCCCCAGCTATACTTATAGCTCTCCCGGCCGCGTAGAAAATCGAACTCCCGTGCCCCTTCGCGAGCGGCTTCGGCAATAGCGTTGCCGATCAGGATCGCGCCGGGGCTTTCCTGCGCATAGGCCGAGTCGAAACCACCGAGATAGGCATAGGCGCGGCCATGATGATGGAAGCCATAATACGCGCCGACGATAGCGTCGCCGATTCCGATCAGCCAGCATCGCGCCAGATCGTTCGCGGCAAGGCGAGGCAGGGCCTTCCGATGGAATCCCAGAGCGATGTCCGTCAGTACGCCTCCGCCCTGTTCGGCCCAACGTGCTTTGTGCAGGCGCACCAGGTGGCCGAGAAACATCTCTGGTGCGGCTTCCGCCCGCGTAATCGTTACCCGGCCTCTCCGTTGCGCGGCTCTCAGAGCGCGACGAAGCTGGCGTCTTCGCCGCGCGGGAACCGAGCCTGTAAGCGTCTCGTCGCCGGCCACGGCAAGCACCGGACAGGCGGCATGCCCGGCAGATAGGCTCTCGTCAATGTCGGGCAGTACAAGATCCAGGGAGGTGGCCTTAAGCGGAAGGTCCGGCAGAATGCATTGCGCCCATTCGAGCGAAACCACTGTTTCGGCAATCGCGGTACCGACGGCTTTCTTGAGTTCGGGTACGCAAAGAACATCGAGATAGTCGCTCAGCGATATCCCGATTGGAAGCAGGCGCGAACCATATGCATGCCGCTCAAGGTAGAGCGGTGCCAGTCCTACAAGATCATTTCCGTTCCACACGGCGATCGCCGAAAGATCGCCCGGCGCGAATGTCCGCCACCATGGCAAGAGCCAGGCGGGCGACTGGAAAGGCGTGGCAGAGCTGCACTGCGCCCAGAGCGCCCACCAATGCTGCTCGAGATCATCGAACGCACCCGGGTCTCGTATGACATCGGCGCGCAAGCCGTTCATTGCGCGGCCTTCGAGCCTGAGCGGCAAGCGCCGAGCTCTGCCAATGCCCGATAGGCATCCATGTAGGCCACAATCATGGTGTCGAGCGAGAAGCGATGTCGCGCCTCGCCCAGGCATGTTTCGCTGTCGAGGTCGGCCGAGGCGTTTATGGCGCTCGCCATCTCGTCAATGTCGGTGACGAGAAATCCGGTCTTGCCATGTTCGACGACATTGGGCAGGGCGCCATTCGGGAAGGCCACGACGGGCGTGCCGCACGCAAGAGCTTCCATGGCAACCAACGAACTTGTTTCCGCCGCAAGGCTCGGAATGACCAGGCAGCGGGCGGCATTCAGAAGCCTGCGCTTGGCGGAAAACCCGAGCGGTCCCAGGAAGCGCCGCCGTCTGTCGAGGCGAGGCGCCACCTCATCGGCGAAATACTGGACATGTGTCTGGTAGGGATAGATCTGACCGCCAATCGCAAGCGGCACGGCGGCACGCTTGGCGGCCTCGATCGCAAGGTGGACGCCCTTCTCCGGGCAAATTCGGCTCAGCACGAGCGCAAAATTGCGCCGCGATCGCATTTCGTTCAGCGCATCAACGTCAACGCCGTTTGGGATCGGCGCGATGAGTCTCGATCCGGGCGGCGCGGTTTTTTGCTGCGCCTCCGAAACCGCATGCAGCCACAGGTCGTCACGGGCCGGTCTCAGTACGTCGGGTGTGTACCAGGCGAGCGGCAGGTGCAGGCTCACAAGTGTCGGGCCGTCGCCAGGGAGATAGGCGTCGAAATCGATGCCGTGCAGGTGAACGACGTCGATCGGCCAACGCGCCCGGGCCGCAGCGATTGCCGCGCGATGCGCGCGTTGGGCGCGGCTCTTTGCCGCCTCATCGAGCACGCCTTTTTCCGCGGGTGTCTCGACCAGTGTCCCGGCCGCGCTGGAGCCCCGGCAGGCGACCACGATGGAATGATGGCCTTGCCGCACCAGCGCGCGGTCCAGCATCGACAGCACCTGTTCGGCGCCGCCGACCGCATCGGGGCCGACGGGCGCAAGCGGGTAGGCGACGTTGAGCACGGTAAGCGTCATGGCTGATCGAGCCGAAGCTCCTCATGCGCGAGAACCGCGGCGCTCAGCCAGGTCGGGGGCTCGAAGCCCAAAGGCAGCAATCGATAATAGAGCCTCCCGTTATTGGGCAGCGTGCGGAAATCGTAGGCCGGCGCCAAACGGAATCGCTCGGTCGACCCGAAGAACGGTGCAAGCGTCCGCAACTGCGTCTTGTAGCTGGCCAGCATGGCTTGCTTGAGCCGAAAGGCCGATTCGGTTAGGCGGACCTCGACACGGTCCGTCCCAAGATCATCGGCGAAATCCTGGAAGATGGGGCCCTTCGGCCCTGCGGCATAAAACGCCATCTCGATGATGGTGGGCGCCGGACACCGGTCACGGCGCAGCAATTGACAGGCGGCATGGACCGCGAAGGCAGTGGCGTCGTGGTCGGGATGCCCCCCTTCGAAGGGGTGCGTGCAGACAAAGCGGATCTCGGCGGCAGCGAAGAGGCAGGCCAACTCCTGCGCGAGCGGGACGAGATGCATGACCGCTTCCGTATCAGGATAGTCAAGGCTGGTCAGGATCCCGCACGACAGGCCCGCCGTCGACAGCGCGTCCTCTAATTCACCGCGACGGGCATGGGCGTAGTCTTGCCAGCTATCAAAACCATGGACTTTTGCGTCGGCAAGGTTGCGGGGGGCTCCGTCGGTGACATGCACGATGCGGCACTCAAACAGTCCAGCGAGATGTCCGCCGATGCCGATCGTCTCGTCGTCCGGGTGCGCCACGACAATCATAATGCCGGCACCGGGATGGATGTCATCGCCGGTCAGCCGTGTGGCGAATTCTGCCAGCACGTCAGGCGACTGATCGATTGAGGACATGGCGATCTCATGCGGCCGAGACCCGCCGCATCGGCACCGCGTCGCTGCGCACGCCAGGTGCGTAGCGGCGCATCATGCTGGCGCAGAATTCGGCGAATTCTTCGGGCACTTGTGGCGGGCTTGTATGGTGAGGCTGCATGCCTCGGTGTTCGGGCGTGAAGCAAAAAGTGACGGTGACGTCGAAATCTGCCAGGGCTTCCATCTGGCGGTCGAACCAATCGAGGGCGCTCGGTCTGAAACTGTCGGCCCAGGAAAGACCCGTGCGCAGATTTGTGACGCCCAACCGCTTCATCCAGGCGACGGCGTCGTCCAGCCGGTGGTCCTCGAAATGGAACCACTGGACCAATCCCATCTGCGGAGTGTGGCGTAGGAACTCCTCTAAGGCCGGCTTGGGCGTGCCATCCTCGCGCAGCAGGCCCATGTAGAAATGACGGTAATAGGAGGAGCCTTCCACCTCGCGATGCCGCGTGGTCGCTCCCCAGGCGTGCGGCAAATCGTAGAGGCTGTACCATTGGACGCGGGGTGCCCGGCCAAGCAGCAGCTCCGCCGTTCGTCGCAGACCCCAGACCTGGACCTCCTCGGCGCCGAAGCTCGACACGCCGGCTTCGCTGATCCAGATCGGCAGATCGGTGATTTCCGCAATCTCGGCGAGCTTTTGCGGCCATTCATGCATTTGCCAAAGATTCCAGTCGAGCGGGAAGCCATGCACCGCAACGGCGTCGACACGATCGAGCACGCCGTACCCCTTCATCAATGACATGAAGCCGGCGTCGATCGGCGAAATGCCACCGAGCACCCGGGTGATCGCCGGGTTTTCGAGACTGATCGCATCGGCAGCCAGGATGGTCATGTTCGCGAAGCGGCTCCAGTCCGGATCGAGTTCGGGGTCCCAATGCGACTTGTTGTTGGGCTCGTTCCAGATCATCGCAGCTTCAATCATCGTTTTTTCCTTTCGCAGGGTAGACCGCACCTCCGCCAGCTGGCTCACCGGATGCACGGCAGAAATAGACCTCGTCTTCCGGGTGGAGCAGGATCTCGAAACCGGAACTGCGCAGCATGGCTTCGATACAGCTGCGATTCGGAATCCACCAGTTGGTCGGATCGTCCGCATAGCGGTGTTCGATGAAGTGCAGTTTCGGAAACTCAGGTCGATTGAACAGATCGTGGGTCCAGAAATGGTAGTTCTGTTCCAGCGCGGGGACGTCGCTGCTGCCGCGTTGCATCGACTGGAAGATTACCAGATCCCGCGCAACGTGCTGGCGGATCAGGTCGAGCGCCAGCAACGGGTGGCGCAGGTGATAGAGCACGCCCATGAAGAGCACGATGTCGAAAGTCTCGCCGAGGGCGCCGACGTCATAGACCGACAGCTCGCGAAATTCGATGTCGCAGCCGGCGATTTCGGCGGCGAAACGCGCCTGAGTCAGATAAGCTACGTCGAAATCTATGCCGAGCACGCGATCGGCGCCCCGCTTCTTCATTTCGATGGAATAGAAGCCGGCGTTGCAGCCGATGTCGAGCACCGACTTGCCTGAAAGATCGGCCGGGATCGCATCGGCGAACTTCTGCCATTTGACCAAAGGATAGTTGCCGAGGAAATGGTCGGGAGCAGTCTGAACGCCCGCCAATTCCATGTTGTGGAACCACGGCCCCAGCGCATCTATTCGACGGCGAATTTCCGCGTCGGAATGCAGCATCGTCAGCCTCCTTCGCCTGGCAGGTATGGTACCTGGGAGCTGCTCGGCGGCATGAACCTCGGCGTGCTTTCGTCTTCCGACGTTTCGTTGTTTTCGAGCAGCCGCAGTGCCGTGCGGTAGCCGTTGAACGTGCCGACATCGACATAGGCCAGGCCCGCCTTGACACCCCAGGCTTCACCTCCGGCGGCCAGGTAGGCGTTGACCAGCGTGCCGAAATATTCATCGCAGCCATCCCGCTCGCGCCAGAGCCCCGCGAGCCGATGAAAGATGCGGCCTGGCATCTTGAATGCTCCCCAGACCCAATCCGTGGCCGCGTCCCGCTGCTTGACCTGGATCTGCTCGACGCGGCCATCCTGATCGACGACCACAGCGTCGAAAAGTTCCGGCCGGTCCACAGGAAACAGCAGGAATGACAGACGGTCGTCCGGAAGATGGCAGAAGCCGTCCTCGGGAAACCAGATCGTATCCGGCAGACCGATCAGCACCGTTTCTTCCGGCACGACGAGAGGCGCAGCGCGGAAGATCGCGTCACAAAGGCCGACCGGGGAAGGCTGGGCCACGAAGATGGCGGCGGCGCTGCCATAGCCGGCGGCATAATATTCGAGGATGTCCGACTTGCCCGACCCGATGATGAAGCAGATCCTGTCGACGCCATTGCGCACCATTCGGCGCACCAGATATTCGCTGACCGCGCAGGGGCGCTCGGTTTGCCCATCCATCCGGCTGCCCACTGGCAGCAACTCCTTGGAAAAGCCCAGCGGTTGAATGCGGCTGCCGCGCCCTGCGGCAGGCACGATGCCCAACATCAGACGGCTTCCTTCATCTGTTCGCTGGCTGCCGCCCGGGCCGCCTCGTTCAGGATCCGATCCAGTTCCGCGGCGCGGCGAGCTGATGTGTGTTCGTCGAGCACGCGTTCGCGGGCTCTACGGCCCAGCGCTCCGATCTCGCTGTCCGATAAACCCAGGGCTGCGACCACGTCTTCCGTGGAATGCGCAAGTAGTATCTCCTTGCCAGGTTCGAAGAAGGTTTCCAGGCCTGGCCAGTCATCTGAAATGATCGCGGCGCCGCAGGCTGCCGCTTCGAACAATCGGCCCGAGGGGCACCAGCCCTTACGTGCCATCGCCTCGCGGGTGACATTCAAGGTCAGGCGTGACGAGCAGAAGAAGGCCGAATGGTCGGCGGGCGGCAGATGCCTGACGAAGAAGATGTTGTCACTCCACGGAAAATCCTGCGGGTATTGTGCGCCGCCGATGACAAAGCGGCGCTCGGGCATCCGGACCGCCGGCGCGACAAGCAATTTCTCGACGCCGATTTGCCGATCGTCGGCATAGGTGCCGAGATAGGACAGATCGCCGGCAAATTCGGCCCGAGGCTGCGACGGCCGATGATGGCCGGGATCCACATGGCCGTAGAGCGGCAGGACGAGACGCGCGCCCAACATGGTCTTGAGTGCATCAAGCGCCGGGCCGCCGGTATAGCTCAGCACCAGGTCGAAATCGCGAAGTCCTTCCGGACCGAAATAGGCTGGCTGATCGCCCTGTTCGATGCGTGCCAGCGTCACCGCGGTATCCAAATCATAGAACACTTTCAGCCCGGCACAGCTTTCTCGCGCGAGGCGTGAGGCTTGAATAGCATCCGGGCAGTAGGAGGTCACAATGACAGCGTCAGCTTCCCGGACGGCGACCGCTGCGGCCTGGGCGATTTCGTCCCAACCGGCATAGAGCACCACGTCGCCGCCATCGAGATGGTCGAGGTCCCTTGCACCGGCGTAATAGGGCATGTCGCGCTCGAAGAAGCTGATACGCCAGCCGAGTGGCGCCAGCGCTCGTATCAGCCCGCGCCAGAGCGTGGCATGTCCGTTTCCCCAGGAGGAAGTGACAGTGAGGCCGAAGATGACCATGCGCATCGGGCAGCTCCCGTCAGGCGACTTCGTTCAGGCGAATGAGCTTGGAGCCCCAGTCGCCATGAACGATGGTGGTGATCGAGGCGGGCTCAATGTCGAAACGGAAAGACTCGCCGAGCTGAAGGCCGAGGACCTTGCACACCGCAGCCTTGATGACGTCCGCGTGGCTGATAAGCGCGACATGTCGATTTGGCTTCTGTTGGCGCAACGCATCCATCAGCCCGATAATCCGCTCCTGCGTGTCCTGCATGGTCTCGCCGCCCGGCGTGCGGGCGCTCTGTCGCTGGTCATTCCACATTCGCCAGGCGGCATCGCCATTCAGCTCTTCGAATGTCTTGCCGGACCATGCACCGAAATCAATTTCGTCCAATTCCTGGCGGATCGAAATATGCTTCACGCCGCATGACATGGCGATGGGTTTCGCGGTCTCCAACGTGCGCTTGCGTGGACTGCTCAAGATCGCGGCAAGCGGCTCCCTCGCCAGGCGTTGGGCCAGATCCTGCGCCTGTGAGCGGCCCGCGGTCCCGAGGTCGATGTCCTTCAGGCGGCCGGCCAGGCAGTGGCCGACGTCGTCATGCGCCGCATGCCGGACGAGGAAGAAGGTCGTGGTCATTCCGCGGCGTCGAGCATCGGCTCGTCCCTGCCGGCAATGAAAGCGAGCGTCCGCAGGCGAGCTTCAGCGTCCGTGAACTGTTCCGGCGGCGACTTCATGAAGTAACTGCAAGGCCCAGTGAGCGCCCCCGCAATGCCGCGATCGAGGGCGAGCTTGGCGCAGCGCACGGCGTCGATCACCACGCCGGCGGAGTTGGGCGAGTCCCAGACTTCCAGCTTGAGCTCGGCATTCAGTGGCACGCCGCCAAAAGTCGTTCCTTCGACGCGGATATAGGCCCATTTTCGATCGGTCAGCCAAGGCACATGATCGCTTGGTCCGACATGGATGTTGCCAGGTTCAAGCGGAACGTCAATCTGGCTGGTGACCGATTGCGTCTTGGAGATCTTTTTCGATTCCAGCCGCTCCCGCTCCAGCATGTTTAGGAAATCCGTGTTGCCGCCGAAGTTGAGTTGGTAGGTGCGGTCGATACGCACGCCACGTTCCCGGAAAAGATTGGCGAGCAGCCGGTGAACAATGGTCGCGCCCACCTGGCTCTTGATGTCGTCGCCGACAAGGGGCAGGCCTCGCTCTTCAAAACGTCGCCGCCATTCTGGCCGCGACGCAATGAAGACCGGTATGCAATTGACGAACGCGCATCCGGCTTCCAGGGCGCGTTCGGCATAGAAGTGGGTGGCCGCTTCGGAGCCGACCGGCAAATAGGATACCAGCACCTGGGCTCCGCTTTCCCGTAGGGCTGCGGTCACGTCGGCGACCGGCTCGTCCGCTTCCTCGATCTCGTCGCGCAGATATTTGCCGATGCCGTCGAGCGTCGGCCCGCGTTCCACGCGCACGCCAATCGGGGTCACGTCGGCAAATCGAAAGGTGTTGTTCGGAGCGCTGTAAATTGCTTCAGCCACGTCGCGCCCCACCTTGGCCTTGGCGACGTCGAAAGCGCAAACGACGTCGATGTCGTCGACATGATAGCCGCCGAGATCGGCATGCATCAGCCCCGGAATGGGCTCGTTGCTTTTTGCCTGGCGATAGTAGGTTAGGCCTTGCACGAGGGAGGACGCGCAATTGCCGACGCCGACGATGCCGATGCGAACCTTTTTCGATGTCACGAAACTGCCGCCTCTGCTGTTGAAGGAACCGTCCACGTCGCCGAACTGGGACAGAGCAGGAATGTTCCTTGAAAGCCGGAAAAATTGCGAAGTCCAACAGGAGGATCGGCATGATTGCTTCGCAGACGGCCAGCACATGGAACCGATCGCAACACGCTATGGCCGATATCTCGAGCTTCTGTGTCTGAGAACTTGCAATGAGTCTTTCGATCGAAGAGCGTCGCGAGGTCCGTGACTCCGATCTGGGCGACGAGGAACTGCGCGCAAGGTGCGACATGGCAGCGCCGCCATGGGGCCTGACAGCGATTGAAGACCAGCAACTCGGCGGCCTGATCATGTGGGTGGGCGCCAGCACGTTTTATTAGGCGGCCGCGTTGATCCTTGCTGCGCTTTGGATCGGGAGCGGATCTTCCGCGAAGAAAAAACTTGATGGCAGCGTGAGTTCCGTTCGGGATTGACACCTGCAGGATGACTGTCGATCTCTGCTGTCGAACCGGCTTGCACGATCGGCGCGACCGGATGTCATTTCACCGTGTCTGCGGACGGAATGGCTCATCCCTTCCAGTCTGGCCTCAAACCCGGCCCATGAGCGCCAAGATAATCAGGATGACAAGAATGACGCCGACAATGCCCGATGGCCCATAGCCCCAGCCCGACGAATATGGCCAGGCCGGTATCGCGCCGATTAGCAGCAGGATCAGAATTACGATCAGGATAGTGCCGAGGCTCATATCTGTTCCTCTTCAAGTGATGCTAGGACCTGCCATTGGGCTGCCTCATCTGAGGCTCAAGGCTCAGTCCAGCCTGCGCAACATGTCAGCTTCCTGCTCGAGGATGCTGGCGACCTCTTCGCGTTGGAGATGCGTCATCATCAGGCTGACGCAACATTCGAGATACGTGATGGACGATCGTCGCAGGAAGTCGGCGGTTTGCGCGGCCGCCATCTGCTCGATGTCCTTGGCTGATCGCTTCGACTGCACGACTGCGTTCTCCGTGCCGGGGGTTGTCGGACCCAACCAGAATCTCTGTCGGATGTTCCCCTTCGGCGTAAAGAACGCGGGTTGCATCCGGATTATCGCGGGCGCCAGGTGCAAATCCATTTGCACCTGACCCGTTTGTCGCAGCAACCGGCTCTGTTGCGCCGTTGCCAAGGTCGGAGAAATAAACGACCGTCTGCAGCAGACCTTGCCTGAGAGGCACTTTGGGCGACCAGCCAAGAAGGGATCGCGCACGAGCTATGTCGGGGCGCCGCCGGCGAGGGTCGTCTTCCGGCAAAGGTAGGAATTTCACGGGCGATCTGGTGCCCGTCAGTTCCCTCACCAGGCCTGCCAGATCGAGGATGGTGAATTCTCCGGGGTTGCCAAGGTTGATCGGCTGGCGCGGATTGGGCTCGATGTCCATGAGCCGCAACAGTCCTTCGACCAGATCGGTGACGTAGCAGAAGGATCGGGTCTGTCGGCCATCGCCGAATATCGTCAGCGGCCGCTTTTCCAGTGCTTGCATGACCAGGTTTGAGACGATTCGCCCGTCGGCGGGATCCATCCTGGGGCCGTAAGTGTTAAAGATGCGCGCGACCCGGACATCGGCCATGTCGGCTCGCAGATAGTCGAAGCAAAGCGTCTCTGCGGTGCGCTTCCCTTCGTCGTAGCAGGCACGCGGGCCGGTGCAGTTCACATGGCCGAGATAGTCTTCTCGCTGTGGATGTTGTTCGGGATCGCCATAGATTTCGCTCGTCGATGCCTGCAGGAATCGTGCACCGTCGCGAACGGCAAGCTCGAGCAGATTGAGCGTTCCGATTACGCAGGTGCGCGTCGTGTGGACGGGATCGGCTTGGTAGCGGGGCGGCGATGCCGCGCATGCCAAGTTGAAAATACGATCGACCGGCTCGCCGAGCTCAAGCGGATTACAGATATCCTGCTCGATCAGCCGAAACCGCGATTGGCCGATGAGCGACGTGACGTTTTCTATTCGGCCGGTGAGAAAGTTGTCGACACAGATCACGCGATAGTCATTGCGAAACAGGGCTTCGCATAGGTGCGAACCGAGGAAACCAGCGCCGCCGGCGACAAGCACCGTCCGTGTCCGTTGGGCCTTTCTTGAACGCCGCATCTGTGTGTTCTCCTGTAGTCTGCCTGTCATGCCGCACTCTCAACGCCCAGGTCGAGCACCGGACGTATCTGTCTTGACTGCGTCAGTGCGGACGTGAATTCACGAGCCCGAGCGGTTCCGGTGTGTCTTGCCAGGACCAGTGAATGAGCCTGTCTGGCCATACGGAGTCGTGCCCCGTCGGACTTTGCCAGAAGGATTTCCGTCACATCATCGGCGCTGCCGGCCGTCTGGATCGCCGAAGTCGGAAAGAAACTGTCGAGGCCGGGCCAGCGGTCGCTGATGATCGGCGTGCCGCACGCTGCGGCCTCGAATAGCCGCACGCTGGGCGACCATCCGGCCGCGATCATCGAGGTGCGTGTCACATTAAGCGTATAGCGCTGCCGGCTGTAGAAACCGGCATGCTCGGCAGGCGGCAGGTGCTCGATCCGCGTGACATTGTCGGGCCAGGCGATATCGTGAGGATATTGCGATCCCGCCACGACGAAGCGCCGATCCGGGAGTCGACGCGCAGGCTCAAGCAGAAGTGCTTCCAGGGTCTGCTGGCGGTCCGGGCTGTAGGTGCCGAGATAGCCCAGATCCCATTCGATCGCATTTCCGCTTCGGTGGTGCCACTCGGGGTCGACGGAGCAGTAGAGCGGCTCCGCCCGGCGTGCCCCGAATTCGAACTTCAGGCGTTCGAGAGTCGGCCCGCCGGTGAAGGAGAAATAGACGTCGAAATAGGGAATCTGCCGGCGGGCCAGATAATCGCAATCGTCTTCGGCAACCCTTGCGAGCGTCACCGGCGTGTCGATGTCATAAAAGCAGAACTGTCCGGTGCACAATGACGCGAGCGCATCGATGATCGCTCTGCCCTCGGGTACGAAGGAACCGACCACCACGACATCGGCCCGCTGAAGCACTCGCTTGTGCTTGCGGCACAGTTCGTCGACCGTGCCGTAATAGCGCAAGCGGCAGAAATCGGGATCGCGCAGGTCGCGGTGACGCGCGTACCAGGGCACGTCGCGCTCGAGGAATGTGACGCGATGGCCGAGCGTGTTGAGCGCTCGCAACAGTCCCCGAAAGGTGGTTGCGTGGCCGTTGCCCCAGGAAGAGGACAACGAAAGACCAAGAAAAACGATATCGAGCGGCTTCGTCATTCCGCGGCCTCCACCGTCCGGCGCTCAAAATCCGCCTTGAAGATGGCGTCAACCAATTCAGCTCTCAGCGTGTAGGTATGTTCGGCAAGAACGCGCCGAAGCGCTGCCGCGCCGATCGTCTTCGCCCGTCGTGGCCTGAGCGTCCGCGTGATCTCGGCGACATCGGCGCCGTCCCGCGCGACCAGAATTTCTTCCCCGGGCGTCAGGAACATCTCTATGCCGGCCCATGCGTCCGTGATGAGGCACGCACCAGCGCCAGCCGCCTCAAAGACCCGTGTGGCGGGCGAAAATCCGTTGTTGGCCATGCTGTCGCGGCTGATGTTCAGCACCGCTTTTGGCGTGACGTTGAAAGCGTTGTGATCTCGGGTGCCGACATGGCCAAGCCAGGAGACATTCGCCGGCAGCTGCTTGTCACCCCAGCCGGATCCGCCGAGCAGGAAGGTTTGGCCGGCCAAGGCACGTGCGGGCTCGAGGAAGAACGACTCGACCCGTGCCTCGCGGTCCGGCAAGCGATTGCCGAGAAAAGCGAGATCGCAGCCAAAACGCGGATTTTCTGCGACGGGATGGTGCGTTTCGGGATCGAGCGCGTTGTAGATCGGCACGCATTCGGCCGCGCCAAATGCTCTGTAGTCCCAGACGACCGGGTCGCCGCCGCCATAGGTGAGCACTAGCCCGATTCTTTTCAGCGCGTCGTGGAGAGGATGGTCGGGATCGTTCCGTAGTTCGCCCAGTGTCGCGGGCGCGTCGACGTCCCAGAACACCGTCAGCGCGTCACTGCGGGCGTGGTCGAGCACCGCGCGCAACAACGCTTCGTCTTCATAGCCGACGCCGCTTGCCTTGACGACGATGTCGGCCTGCGCGGCACGGGACGCGACCTCTATCAGCCCATCCGGCGTTGCCTCGTAGACGACGACGTTGCACCAGTCGGGAGGCTCGATATCACGGTGTTTCTGCCGGTCGAAGGCGTCCGGCTCATAGAAAACGATATCATAACCGCGTCGGGAAAGGGCCTTCAGCAGGCCCCGATAATAGGTGGCGGCGCCATTCCAGTAGGACGACAGCAGACTGGATCCATAAAACGCGATTTTCATGCGGCGACCTCCTTTGTTAATGCGCCCTCGAATGCGCGTTGATTGCCGCATGCGATGAGTATCTCGAACAACTCATCCGCGCGACGCCGGCATGTGTGGCGCGCTAGAATGGTTTCCAACCCGGCTGCTGCCAGCGCCTTTGCGAGCTCGGCATCATGCAGCACATCGCGCAGGTGCTGCCGCATCTCGGCGCCGTCGCGGGCGAACAGGAAATCCTTGCCGGGACGGAACAGTCCTTCAACGTCTGACCAGGGCGCCGAGACAAGAGGGATGCCGCAGGCCAATGCCTCGAACATACGGATCGTGGGAATGCCGGGCAGGTGTTCTCGGTAAGGCCGGCGCGGGATGTGTACTGTGACACGATGCTGCGCGAACGATTTTGGGACGTCGGCATTGGCGATCCAGCCCTCGTAGCGCAAGCCGGCATCGGCGAGTGCGGCCAGTGCTCCCATTGGATAGCGTACGCCGTGAACGGTTCCCGACAGGCCGAGCTCGCGTGCCGGATCGACCAGGAACTGCTGGATTTCGGCACTGCGTTCTTCATCGCCCCAATTGCCGATCCAGACCAGCTCCGATACAGGCTCGATTTCGGGGTGCGGCCTGAACAAACGATCGTCCGCTGCCTCATGCCAAGTGAAGGCCCTTTTGCCCCAACCGGCCCGAAGATAGCTCTCCCGCAATGCCTCGCCAAAAACCAACACGCCGTCGAAATGCTCCAGGTGGAGCGCCGAAATCGACTGCGTCGACGATACTGCGCGGTGGTGTGTGTCGTGGAACAGAAGCGTGAAATTGCCACTATTGAGCTTGGCCCGCCCAACGCGGGCGACGAGGTCTGGATCCGTCCATTCATGGACAATCACCACATCCGCGTCGGCAACCCATGCCTCATGATCGAAAGAAGCGTCATAGGTCACCGGAACGAGCTCGGGGAAATCCTTCCGGAAACGTTCGACGGCGAAGGGACCTTGCTCGCGCAGTAGGTTCGAACGGCTCCACCCGTCAGCGGGCTCGAGCGCGAACACGTGATGCCCGCGCGCGACGAGCGCGCGCATGATCCCGCGCTGGAAATGCGCATTGCCATGGTTCCAGTCGGAAACGACGGAATGGGTATAGAATACGAAATGCATGGTCAGTGCCCCGCAACGGCCGTCGCCGCCCGATCGTAGATTTCGCGCATCGTGGCCGACTGCGCCTGCAACGAATATCTACGCGCACGCCGAGCGGCGCGCCGACCGAGTTGGCGCCGCAAATCCGCGTCGCGGGCGAGGCCGTTGATGCATGCTGCGAGTGCGTGCGGATCACGTGTGTCGAAGAAAATGGCCGCGCCGTCCCAGATCTCGCGATAGGTTGCAATATCGGCAAGCACTAATGGCGTGCCCGAGAGTCCGGCCTCTAAAGCAGCGAGACCGAAAGGCTCATAGATCGACGTTGAGACGAAAATGCTGGCCCTGGCCATAAGCCGACGCGCCTCGGCATGGTCGATCGAGCCGAGCGAGACGCAATGATCGAGACACGCCTTCTCTCCAGCCGCTCCCTCGAGCGGGCCGGCGGCATAGACCCGCCATTCGGTGATCGCAGCCGCGGCATTCAGCACCGCCGCGTTCTTGCCATCGTCCCACCAGCGGGCGGCTGCGAGGACGAACGCCTCGCGGCGCGACACAGGCGGGCCGGGCAGGGCGCCATTGTGGACGACGCTCAAGCGCGCAATCGGCCCGTAGCAGGTCTCGAGCATATCGGCGTGGCTTCGACTAGGCGCGACGACCATCCCGGCCCGATCGAACCCAGCCCTGTTGCGATCCTTCTGCCAAGCCCAGTCGCCCGCCACGACTTGGTCGCGCACCGCATGCAGCCATGTCACGACGCATGAATGCGAGACCGCGACGATAGGGCAGGGCAGATCGAGCTTCGCCGCTTGCGCCGGTGCGTTGAGGTGGACGAGATCGGCGCCATAAGCGGTCGCAAGCGCCTTCAGCTCGCCAGGAAATTGCTCGAGATCGATCTCGTCGCGTGTCATCCAGTCAGGCGGGCTTTCAAGCCAGGTGAGGGTCGCGAAAGATCGCGCCTCCCTGACCTGCTCCGCCGAAGGCTGAGGTCCTAAGCCGGCGAGCATGATGCTGTCGCCGCCGGTCGCAAGCGCGCGCGCCAGATCGAGCGAATAGCGCCAGACCCCACCGACGGCATCGGTGGTCATCAGGATACGTCTCGGGGGATGGGTCAATGATTGCAGCATGAGAACTCCAACTCGGCCAGCGCACGTGGACGCTGGTCCTGGATGTCGCTGAATGCTTGGAACGAGGCGAGGTAGTGCTCATGCGCACGCTCCCAGGCGAAATCGTCGGGTTCGCCCCACAGCTCGCGGTAGCTGGGCGAACTTGGATAAGGATAGAGCGGCACCGGCTCGTTGGCCCAGACGCCGTTGTCGATGAGGTGCTTGCGCCAATAATCCACTAGCGCCGGATCGTCCTCGACCACGCCGATCAGATTGGCCTGGACGAAAGGAACATGACGGCGGGCGTCGACGAGCAGCGCGGCCAACTCCTCGGTGCCGAGCCGGCAGCGCTTGGCCAGCATCTCGCGGCCTTCGACAGTCAGGCTTTCGAGGCCGGCTTCGATCGAGACGCAGCCAGCTTCGCCCAGCAATTCCAGCAGTTCGGGTTTCCACAGATCGATACGCGTCTGGATGCCGAATTGGACATCGCGGTCGATCAATGCCTCAAGCAGCGCTTTCTGCGGCAGGAATATCTCGTCGATAAAATAGACATACCCGACGCCCTGCGCGATCAGCCCGTCGATCTCGGCAACGACGGCGTCATGGTTCCTGCGCCTGTATGCATCGCGAAAATCGATCTTGGCGCAAAAGCTGCAATTATAGGGGCATCCCCGGGACGCCTCCACTTCCGCGCCGGCACCTATCTGGTTCGCGTCGAACCGGTGATGATGGTGCGCATGGGCAGCGATCCAGTCCGACGGCCAATGGAGCGCCGGGTGGTCGACGAAGCGGCTGGCATGCACTCCACCGTTTGAGATCAATTCCTTGCCTTCAAGCCGAGCCGTATGGCACACGGCGCTCCAGTCGCTTTGACGGGCAAGCTCCGCCACGACTTCCTCGCACTCGCCGCGCACGACGATGTCGACGCCAAGCTTGCGCAGGGTAGGGGCTGGCGTCGCCGAGCCATGCGGCCCAACAGCGACGGTGCGACCCCCGCGCCCGGCGAGATGCTTCAGGAAGTCAGCCGGCACCCGCAGCTCTGGCGGCGCGCAGCGCCAGAAGAGATATGTGGGCGCGGTCGTCACCACCGTCATCTGCGGCCCGAAAGCCGCCACCTGCTCGGCAAGCGCGGCATTGTCGAGGTCCTGCAGTTGCCCATCCAGCATCAGCAGGTCGTGCCCGTCCATCTCCAGCAGGGCTTTCGCATAGCCAAGCTCCAGCGGCAGGTGGGGCTGTCGGCAGCCGAAGTAGATGCTGTGCTCGTATGTCCAGTGCGGGTTGATCAGTGCGACTTTCATGCGACGTGTCTCGCGGCTTCGAGGGACGGCTGGAGACGGTGCCGTAGCAGCCAGCCTGCGAGATCGCAGACACCTTCGCGCCACGCGACATGGGCTCGCCAGCCGAGAGCTCTCTCTATCTTGCGGGTATCGGCGACGAAGAAGGGCTGGTCGCCAGTGCGTTGGAGATCGTGCCGGACCACAGTCTCACGGCCGGTCATTGCGGCGATCTCCGACAACAGCGTGCGCAGACTGACAGCGTTGCGCGGTCCGCCGCCGAGGTTGAAGGCTTGTCCCTTGACGTCTGCGATCCTGACCATCACGTTGCGATAAGCGGCAACCGCATCGGACACATGCAGGATGTCGCGCACCTGCTTGCCGTCGCCGTAGACGGTGATGGGACGACCGCTGAGCGCGCTCAGCAGGAAATGCGCGACCCAGCCCTGGTCTTCGGTGCCGAACTGGCGCGGTCCGTAGATGCAGCTCATGCGCAGCACTGCGGTCGGCAGGTCGTAGGACTTGGCGTAGTCAAGGACATATTGGTCCGCCGCGCCCTTCGAGCAGCCGTAGGGCGTGCAGAAATTTAAACCGATCGTCTCGTCCACCCCGTTGGCGCGGATGGCTTCGTCGCTGGGCTCGTAGCGATCGTCCGCTTCCCGCACCGCGATCTGGGGCAAACTGCCATAGACCTTGTTGGTGCTGGCAAAGACTACCGGTACGCTCGCCAGACGTGCCGCTTCGAGCACATTGAACGTGCCCTTGACATTGATGTCGAGATCTTCCGTAGGATCGAGCAGGCTCGTTGTCACAGCGGTCTGCGCAGCCAGATGGAAGATCGCCTTGGCCGGCGCCAACGCCGAAACCAGGTTATTCTGGTCGCGGATGTCGACAGTTTCCACGCTGAGACGGCTGCCGTGTTTTTGCGCCAGCCATTGGAGGTTCTGTTCGACGCCGGGACGGCTGAGATTGTCGATTACCAGCACGGGCTCGCCATCCGACAACAAGCTGTCGGCGAGATTGGAGCCAATGAAGCCGCTGCCGCCGACAATCGCTACAGGTTGATTGCGAAGTTCGCGATGAGGTTGTCTCATGACACCAGCCCTCGCTCTTCAAGCTCGCGCTTCATGTCGGCACCACGGTCGACGGCGACGCTGTTGCGAACCCAGGCTGCGAATTCGCCGAGCGAATTCTCCAGCAGATGGCTGGGTTCGAAGCCGAGCAGCTCGCGCGCCTTGGCGATGTCGGCGAAGCAGTTGCGGATGTCGCCCGCGCGCGACTTGCCGAGGATTTCGGGCGATAGCCTCGGAACGCCCATCGCCTCGGCAAGCAGGCGGGCGACCTCGCTGATCGTGTAGGATCGTCCGCTGCCGATATTGATGGCGTGACCGGCGGCCGGGCGCTGCTCCAAAGCCAGCCGGAAAGCGCGGGCCACGTCGCGCACATGGACGAAGTCGCGCTTTTGCTTGCCGTCCTCGAAGATCATCGGCCGTTTGCCGTTGGCAAGCCGCGAGGCGAAGTTGGCGAGCACGCCGGTGTAAGGATTGGCGAGCGCCTGTCCTGCGCCGAAGACGTTGAACAGGCGCAGCGCTACCGCATCTACATCGTAGGCCTGACCGAAGATCAGCACCGCGCGCTCCTGCGCATATTTTGTCAGCGCGTAGATCGAGGCGAGGTCGGGCCGTTTCTCCTCGTCGGTGGGCACAGGCAATAGCATGTCGCCCGCGGCCGATAGCAGGTCCCACCGGCCAGCCCTGACGTCGATCGGGCTGCGGCGGGCATCGTTCATACGCCGTCCATCCGGTGTCTCGTAGAGGCCTTCGCCGTAAATGCTCATCGACGACGCGACGACAATCCGTTCGACAGGCTTCTTGATCAACGCCTCGAGCAGGGTCGCCGTGCCGAGATCGTTCGTGCCGACGTAGCGGGCGATTTCGTACATGGATTGGCCGACGCCAACCTCGGCAGCGAGGTGGATGACGGCGTCGATGTCCGAAATCGCTGCGGATATTGTGCCTCGATCGCGCACATCGCCCTTTATCAGCTCGGAGTCAGCTGGGATGCTGACGGTTTCGCCGCCGTGCACCTGGTCCAGGAGCACGTCCAGGATACGGACTTCATAGCCATGTTCGACGAGTTCCTGGGCGACATGCCGGCCGATGAAACCGCAGCCCCCCGTAACCAGTACACGTTTCACGAGAACTCCTTGCGGATTTGACGTTGGGCTTCCGAACTGCGGGACCAAAGGTTTGTTCCCTGCTTCAACAAAGTTCCCCCTGCTGTGCCGGATACGGCGAGTTGGATGCTGGGCCGCCATGCTTGGAACATTGCCCTTTGCGTGCTGTTAGAACCGCATCAGTTCCGCAGTGAGAAAGGGAAAGCCATGTCCGAGGCGAAGACGACCACCAATCACGACGAAATCCGTAAATGGGTAGAGGAGAGGAACGGCCATCCCGCCGTAGTTCGCACGAAGGGCGAGGGCGGCATATTGCGCATCGACTTCGGCGAGCCGGAGGAAACACTCGAGCCGATCGAGTGGGAGGAGTTCTTCCGGATATTCGATGAGAACGATCTTGCCTTTCTCCATCAGGACGAGGCCGGCAGCAAAGGAAGCAGCCGCTTCAACAAGTTCGTCGAGCGCAGCCGGAAGAGTTGAGCTCGCGCCGGGATCGCTGCCATTGCTTTGCAAGCGGATCGACGTTGCGGGACCTCACGACCGGCCGTCGGTCGCCCGAAATGGGTCCGGACGCTCAAGGTTCGAGATATTGGCCAGAGGCGGCCGCCGTGGGACGGAACTATTTTGAGCATTCAGCCGTTCCGGGCGGAAAAGCGGAGTGGCCGCCATGGGACTGTTTTCCGATCTGAACAAAAAACTAGCCGAGAACATCTATACCCATGGCAACTACCTGAGCGACCCGGGAGCCGATCTGCCACAGAGAGTCAATGAGACAGTAGATCTCCTTATGCCATTCATCCAGCCGGAAGCGCGCGAGGAGGTGAGGCTGCAAATCCTAGGCATCATCCACGAGCACATCTATGACGAGACCGAGGGAGATCCGGGAGCCGGGGAGTGTGACGACCGGTGACACCCGCTGGCGTATCGGCAGGCCTGATCCGGCGCGACATAGCCACGCCTTCCGTGGATCGCTCGGCGGGCCGTACGAAATCTAGGGCAACAAATAGCGCTGGATGGCGTTCGTCCATCGTCGACACCCTTCGAGGAGGATTCAAGATGACCAAGAGCGCAGGTAAAAATCGAGGTACGCTGGCGGTAGTCGAAGACCACGAGATCGAACATTTCGCGCGCCAGAATGGGGTCACCACCGAACAGGTGAAGCGGCTCATCGCGCAACATGGTAGCGACCGGGTTACGTTGACCCAGGCGACGAAGGCGCTGAAGCAAACCGGTGATCAGGATGCCAGCGGGGCCGACAAAGTGACAAGACAGGCACACAGGCAGGCCACGCCCATGCATCTTGGCAAGACGACCGGGCCCGGCTGAACCCCGCCAGCCTGTGCGACCACCGCGGCAGCGTCGACCGAGCCAATCACTAGCTGATATTTGCCGCAGATGGCTTTGATGCCGGACTCCCAGGCAGGCGCGGTTCGCGCAGCGCGCCGTCTTTGCGCGGGGCGCCAAGTGTTCCGTGTCAAGCAGTTCGCGCGCCACAAGCGCTGTGCGCTCATGCCTGTCGAATCTTCCGGACGGCCACGGTCGTTCCTGCAACTTGGCCGACGGCCTGTTGTTCCGAACGAGCTTTTCGGCGACACCGGTTCCGTACAGAGCATCCGCTATATTCGAACATCCGCCAGCAAAAGCCCTTGTCGGAAGCTCACTGTTTCTTGGTTCCGCAGGAACATCGGTGCCATTTGCCGGTTTTGTAGCGGTGTGATCGTGATCATGCGCAAGTCGTAGTCATTCTCGGCAAGAGCCTGCCAGATCGCTCCGGCGGAGTTTGGGTTCCGGTCGCACCGAAAGACGCGACGGCGTCGGTGAACCACCAGTCAAAGCAACGCACGAACAGCAACAGCGGCACGGAGGAACGCCTCAACACCGGACATGCGGGCAAAGATTTCAACGCCGAACGGACGCTCCGGGCTCGAACAATCGTCGCCGGCTCCTGGAGGCACGGCTGAGCCCATCGGGCAACCGAGTGAGAACTCGCACACAAGCCGGTCGTTGCGTCTGGTGACATTTTTTGCAGGCGGGCTCTTCCTCCTGGCAATCCTTGCGGCCTCCTTTGCAGCGAGCGCCATAGTGCTTCCGCTAGTGCTTGCCGTCGTCCTCAAGTTGCTCCTGCAGCCCGCTGTCAGCTTGCTGGAACGCTTTTTTGTGCCTAGGGTTTTGGGAGCGATTTTGCCGATCGCCCTGGTGGTTGGGATCTTGGTTGGCCTGGTGGCCGCCCTGTCCGAGCCCGCGGCGACATGGGCTCAAAAACTACCCGAAGGCGTGCCAAGATTGGAAGCGCATTTGATGGTGCTGAGCGGCCCGATGCACAAGCTGCAGGGCGCCTTGCAAGTTGCCGAGGAAGTCGCAAACGCGCCTCCGCAAGGGCGCACCATGGTAGCGGTACGCAGCGATCTCGGTCTTGCCGGGACATTGTTCGCCGGCACCAAGGCCGTTCTGGACGGACTGCTCACGACGGTCCTGGTTCTCTACTTTCTCCTGTTGTCCGGCGACACGTTCCTTCGGCGCCTTGTCGAGGTACTGCCGAATTTCGGCGACAAACGACAGGCCGTCGAGATTTTCCAACGGATCGAAAGCGACATATCCATTTATCTGCTGACGATAACGCTCATGAACGCGCTGGTCGGATTGGCCACCGCCGCAGTCATGTATCTGTGCGGAATCGGCGACGTATTGCTGTGGGGCACGACTGCGTTTCTGCTTAATTACGTTCCCTTTCTGGGTCCTCTCCTCGGGGTCGGTATTTTTCTGCTGGTGGGCTTGCTTGGGTTTGACAGTCTGTGGTGGGCGCTTCTTCCGCCGGGGCTGTATTTCCTGATTCATCTCATCGAAGGGGAGACGGTCACGCCCCTCCTTCTGGCGCGCCGCTTTACCTTGAATCCGGTTCTTGTCGTCCTGTCCCTGATATTCTGGTTTTGGATGTGGGGAGCGCCGGGAGCGCTTTTGGCGTTCCCGCTACTGGCCATGCTCAAGATCATTTCCGATCGGCTGTCGTCGCTGAGAGCCGTGGGCCATTTCCTGGAACGATGATGGTCAAGGAAATACAGCGCACGACACCAACTTGGTCCGGCAAGGCGCACGTCGGGCGTGCAGCCAACCAGCGGTGTGGCGCGACATTACACGTATGACTCTATCCCTTGTGGCCGCGCGAATCCTGATCGTTGATCTCACGCAGCAACCGCACGATCGCATCGACAGGCGATGGATCGGCGGCCGGTTGGATCTTCCGTGGCCATAGACGGCGAAGAAGCCTTCTTAAGTTTGGCATCGAAATAGCCTCCTTCAGCTACAAACTTGTGGCGCGCCGGCAATTACCGCAGCAATGCGGCAAGCAATAACGCGACAGCCGCCAGGAACACGAACGCCGCAATCACCAGCACAGGTCCCGTCCTGGCCGGCTGAAGACCGGGCGCATTCTCCGGACGCCGCATTGCGTTAGCGAAGCTGGCCTGGTTGGTGAAATTTGGCTCATGCCGGACGGCGGGGCGGGCCGAATTCGCGGAACTCCCCGCCTCGGCGTCCGTCTCCTGGGGCGCGGCGGCTGGATCGAACCCGGGTGTCTTGTCTTGAGTTGTGCCTGCCTGGATTTCGCCCCGGTCCACGGCAGGTGTTCGCTTGTTCGATGAGGTCATCGGACAACTCCTTCGCAACAAAACATCTGTCGGGCCTTGCTGTTCCAACGGCCCAGCTGTTCCAATGGATCTGCTGGAGGTGAAGAACAACGCTGCCTTTCGGAAACGCATTTTCGGCTATTCCGTCCGCTATTGCGGGTGACGATCGTGAGGGCAGCCGGAACTATTCCAATAGGCGCGCCTTTAATCTCCACTGTTCCACGATGGCGGCCGCGGGCTGCATAGCCAAAGAAAGGGCATGTGATGAATCCCTTACTCCCGCTGGATACATTGGCGGCACCCAGAGGCGACGGGCTGCACCCCAAGCTTGCCCGTCTGCTCAGATCACATCTTATTTTGGGTGCGCCTGGCGTGGTCGTGCTCGGCCAAGCCCAAGGTGACGGCCTCGTCCAAGCCGGCCCCCATCCGGTCGGCAATGTGGATGAAGCGTCGCAAAAGGGAGTGCTTCGCTTCCCCGAGCGGCAAAGCCTCAGGTTCCGGCGTCGGAAGAATTGAACAGGACGTCAGGCGATCTTCGCGACCCACTCGCTCTTCCCGTCGGGAGCAGTCCTCCGCCTCACTTTATGATGGAACCGGCGGGCCGGCGTTTTGTTAGGTCCGCAGGTGGACCCAGAGAGGCGAATATGAAGGCGCCATTGGCATTGATCATGGAAGATGAATATTTGGTCGCTTCGGATGTGGCAGACGGACTGAAGCAAAATGGGTTCCGAGTAGCCTGTGTAGCCTCCGAGCATGCGGCCAAAACCTGGTTGGCCGACAACAGGCCGGATTTGGCCATCATCGACATTCAGTTGCTGGACGGGCAGCGCGGTGTTGCCGCCGCTCGCCGTAAAGCGCTGAATGTGCCCTTCATAGTACACTCAGGTTATGATCCTGCGTTCCAGGCGCCTGTCTTTCACGATGCGCCATATCTGTCGAAGCCGGCTGCTATCCCGGATTTGGTCAAGCTCGCAAACCAGATCATCGAGAAACGCGCCGCACTGTAAAAGACGATACCCCGCCACTGTCTGGCGGCGCAGCCCGATGCACGAATTCCATCTTCCTCCGGAACATTGGAGACGACTGTCAGTTCGACATTGTGCAGGCGCCGTCGATTGGCACCTGCCCAAAGATCGGTGGGCAACCGTGATGGGCCTACGCCTAGGTCCCTTGGACGGGCCTGCCGCTTTGCCCGGTACGAACCAGTCAGACAAGAATGGACGGGAGCTAGTCATGAAACACCAAACGCTCGATCAATTGCACGCGATCGCGGATGTCAAACCGCTCGTGCCACTCAAGACAAAAGCTGAAAAGATAGAGAGGTGGGCAGAACTGCTCGACCGGAATCCATTGCGTTGTCTCACCGCGCTCACCGGCACCGAGTTTCTCTATCCAAGTATGCGGGCAGAGGCGCGGGCGCCAGGATCGCCACTCACAGTCGCCTTCGAGGACCCGCTGCTCAGGACCTCGGGATTGCAGTCCGATACCTATGGAGAGGCCAGGCGCTTCTTTGAACTCTCCGATTGGGAATTGCATGAAATCGTCTGCAGCTGTCATGCTGGCGCAACCATGCAGGCCAGTTGGGCTGCTGGACGAGTCCGCCGGATTATCACCGGCAATCGTATCTTTGCCTGGCTGAGAAGTCGCATCATGCACTGACTGAACGCGGGCTCTGGGTAGCGACTATTGCAGATAGTCGCCGGTGGTGCTCGGAGGGATGTCAATGCAGCAAACTTGATCCGCATGAACGGGCGATCTCGGCCATAATGCCACTCAGCCAATCGGCGGTTGCCTGTCCCGTCGGCTTCGTTTCTACCTCGACGAGGGCTCTCTCCAGCGTGCGTTCGACCAAGCGGTCCGAAGCACTCACGTCGCCAAGCAGCAGCCGGGCCGCAAGCCTCAGCTTGGGCAGAAGCGCAAAAACATCTTCTGAACCGGTTCCCTCCGGCCTGGCTCCTGATCGGTAAGACTGGGGAGTGAACAAAGCGTCGAATATTGTGGTCCTAGTCGCTGATTTGGAAAGGCTGCTGGCATGTCTCAGATGTTCCGGGATGGCTATGTCCCGATAACCGCTGAAGAACACGAACGGGACGTTGCGGCGCATCAGTTCGTCTGCAATCGGGAACACCCGCCGACCCTTGAGGTCTATGTCCAGAATGGCGGCTTCGGCAGCCTGCGTGTGGCGTTCGGCTTGCTCTACCGTTGCCACGGGGCCGAGGATAACAGCACCCATGTCGCCGAAGAATTTTGCAAGATCATCGGCCAACAGCCACTCGTCCTCGACGATCAGTAAGCGAACACCTGTCAAGTCTCGCACAGAGTGATCCCTTTGTTCAGTTCGTAGCAGTCTTGGTGATGCACGCGCCTTTGCATTGCTGCGCCCAATGCAGCCGGCCAAAGCCGGCTTGCACAGCGGAGTTCCGTTGCTCCTATTCCCGAAAGAGAAACTGCTGCTGCAAATCTTGTATCAATGGGGTTTTCCGTGGGCAGGGATCCCAGAGAACCATGCCGTCGGAATATTGTTTGTAGAACGTGGTCAGGAACGAGTCGTTCCAAAGCCGGTTGCGTTTGGACATTAAGATTGTGCCGTTCGGAACCCTTGGCCCGGCGCGCAGTTCGGACCCGCAGGAGTTGGGTACAAATGCCGCTCGCGTGAGGATCCCAGGGAGGCCATAACAGCCAGATCAGTTCAGCGCCGGAGCACGTTGCAATGCTGAACGATCCGATGGTGATGATTCTGATGTACTTCGTCCTGCCTGTCTGGCTGATCGCCGGATTTGCCGACTGGCTCTGCCATCGCGCAACGCATATTGAATCGACGACCGGAGCAAAGGAATCGCTGATCCATCTGTTGATGTTCGCCGAAATCGGCGTGCCCTTGCTCGCGGCGATGTTCCTGGAGGTCAACGCCTTGATCATTGCCGCCATGATGATCGTTTTTGTCATCCACGAGGCAACCGCGATATGGGACGTGCGCTATGCGACGACCGCGCGGACCGTGAGCCCGATCGAACAGCACGTCCACAGTTTCCTTGAGATGATTCCGCTGATGGGGCTTGTCAGCGTGGTTTCGTTGCACTGGGGCCAGTTCCTGGCACTGTTCGGATTTGGGCCTGAGCGCGCGCGCTTTGGCCTCGCCTGGAAGGAGCAGCAACTGCCCGTGGCGTATGTTGCAACTGTGATGACCGTGATTCTGCTGTTTGAATTGCTGCCTTATGTAGAGGAGTTTTTCAGGGGCCTGCGAGCCAACTCCGGCCGAATGGTTCCTCCTAAGGCCCGTCGAAACAAAACAGGTGAGACGGCCAGGCGATGAGCGACCCACAGCGCGTTTGGGGCCTATGTCAGCCGTTCTGATCGATCGCGTGAGGCGCAGGCTGCTGGCCGGGCGGGCGCCTGGAGTCTCGACCCGCCCAAACCCAGACGGCGATCAGTAGAAGGACAATTGCTACGGTTGCAGTCCATGCAAAGGTTCGCGACATCGGAAGTCCTTCCGCTGAGGCTCCTAGCCACCCGGCTTGTTTGTGTTTGGATCCGACGCGGCGCCGACTGTCGGATCAGCAACCGAACCTCGTTCGGCTTCCGAGCCTTCAGATTCGATCTCCTGGATTGCCTGATCCCAGTGCTCCTATTCCCGTCCTCCGGCCGCCCCTCACGTTCCCAGATTTCGTGGGCGCGGCGTCTGATGCGTTCTTCCCTGTCCATGGCTGCTAGCTCCCCGCGCGGCGCCGACGCCTACACGCGCCCAATCCGTAGCCTGATGATTTGTTCCATTGGGACATGAACCGGCCGGCCTGGTCGCGAGTTGAGGAACGCTCTTCCGACTGTCCGGTTATCCAACAGGCCAACGGAGACTAGCCATGAGCGAAGAAAAGAACCGCCGCGAGACCGGCGCCAGGAAATACCCGGCCAACACCGGCCCGGATCCCTCGGACCAGTTCTCACAGGCCGCAGCGAACAACGAGAAGCCTCACGGTCGATTTGGACTCGCCCGAAAACAAGGTGAGGTGGAAGACAAGACGCGCCAGTCCGAGGGTCAGAATCCGCCGGGTCGAACGATACCAAGCTTTGATGCGGAGGAAAACTCCGGAGCCAGCAACCCGATTGCCGAGGGCTCCAGGGAAGCGAAAGCGCCAAAGAGAGATCGCGGACCGGACGCCTCCGCAAAGGATCGAGACGCCGAACGCAGGCCGAGCAAAACGTAGCGCTCCATCATCCGGCGCGCTGACGAGCCACGTCGACGGACGCTTCCCGCAGAACCTCCCGCATCGCTATCGATGCCGCGCCGGCTGAGATGGACAGCGACCATTCGGCGACGCGCAGGACAGGTCGAGCATGTGTGCTTCCTCAACTCTTCAACCAGCCAGAGAGACGGAACCGCGGGCCCGCGGCCACGTCATCCCTCGGCGTCGTCATCCCTCGGCCTCCATCATGGTCTTGGCCGGCTCGCGCGCGACGTTCTGCTCGATTCGTTCGTGCCCTGGAGTCCGCGCCAGCGCGTTGCGGAAATTCTTAGCGTAGTCGGGCGGCATTCTCGGCGGCATCATCGGCTCGTAGGCATCGACGAGCGCCTGGATGACGATCGGCCCATCGGCGGCAAAGGCTTCGTCGAGAACGCGCTCCACCTCGTCGGCCCGCTCGATGCTGAAGCCTTTGCCACCCATAGCTTCGGCGGCCTTGGCAAAATCTATCGGCTGCAATTCGCAGCCGAATTGCGGATTGCCGAGGAACATCATCTGCTCCCAGGCGATCTGGTTCAGCATGTTGTTCTTGATGACCAGCAGCTTCAGTGGAATGCCGTAACGCACGGCCGTCGAGAACTCGCCGAGTTGCATGGCAAACCCGCCATCGCCGACAATCGCCGCGATCGGCCGGCCGGGGAACGCAATGCCGGCAGCGATCGCGTAGCTCAGTCCGCAGGCCATCGAAGCCAGCGCGCCAGAAACGCCGAACGCCTGGCCCTGGCGAAGATCGACATGGCGCGCCGCCATTTCGGTGTTTTGGCCGGAGTCGGTGGCCAATATCGCATTATCGGCCAAGCGTTCGCCAAACGCCCGGGCAACGAGTTGCGGCTTGAGCGGATGGGCCTGGGCGTCTTCCGACTGGCGCATCATCTCTCGCCATTCCCGCATGGAGGTTTGCGCCGCCGCGAGGAATGCGCCGTCGGCCTTGCTTTTGAGGCGCCGGTTGAGCGCCCGAAGCGTCTCCGTCGCCTCGCCGACGAGGCCCGCCTCAACGGGGAAGCGCAAACCGATGCGTTGCGCGTCGCAATCTACCTGAACGCCACGAGCCTGCCCCGGCTTTGGATAATATTCGATGTAGGGGAAGGTCGAGCCGACGATCAGAACGGCGTCGCAAGTCTCCATCGCTTCCTGCGACGGCAAGGTTCCCAAGATACCGATGCCACCAGTGGTGTAGGGATGGTCGTCCGGAAGCACCGCCTTGCCGAGCAGCGCTTTGATGATCGGAGCCTGCAGCAGCTTCGCGGTTTGCTCGAGTTCTGCCGCGGCGCCAAGTGCACCGCGCCCCGCCAGGATCGCCACGCGCTTGGCGCCGTTCAGGATGGCGGCCGCCTTGTCCAATTCCTCATCCTCGGCAACGCAGTGAGGGACAAACATGTCCTGTGGCGTATGCGCGGGACGGTTGCGCTTGGAGCGCTCGGCGGCATCGGACGGCTGCTCCTGGATATCGCTAGCGATCGAAAGATGGGCAACGCCCCTGCGGGCCAGCGCGGTGCGGCAGGCAAGGCTTGCCACGTTCTCCATATGCGCCGCGTCCGAGACCTGCACGTTGTAGACGGCGACGTCGTTGAAGACGCGGGTCAAGTCGACATCCTGCTGGGTGAACGTCTCGATCAGATCGTGGAACTGCATCCCGGTAATCGCCAGCACCGGAGCCTGATCGAGCTTGGCATCGTAGAGCCCTGTGAGAAGGTGGGCGCCGCCTGGTCCCGATGTGGCGAGACACACGCCGAGCCTTCCCGTCCACTTGGCATAGGCGCAGGCCATGAAGGCGGCGGACTCCTCATGACGCACCTGAACAAAGGAAATTTTGTCCTCGTTTTTCCGCAAAGCCTCCATGATGCCGTTGATGCCATCGCCGGGCAGACCGAAGACGACCTCAACGTTCCAGGCAATCAAAGTGTCGATGAGAATTTCCGCTGCATTTGACATGGTGAGGCTCCGCTGAATGCCTTCCGAACCAGCAGCGCTGCGGTTGGTTCCTTCAAATGGCAGAGAGCCCGAACTGCGGGAACAAAGCCGCCGTCAGCAAGGTTGGGCGGGGGTGGAGATCGGAGTGGAATCCATGGAGGTTTCCTTTTGCGATACATCGCTTCTGCGGATCGCCTATCTGAGCGGCGGGCCGGAGGATGGCCCGCCGGTACTGTTTCTTCATGGCTGGCCAGATGACGCAACGACTTTCGCGGACATCGTGCCTTCCGTCCAGGCCGATGGTTTCCGCACCGTCACGCCTTGGCTGCGCGGATTTGGAAAGACCATCTTCCGGTCGAACGAAACAATGCGCTCGGGCGAAATTGCCGCGATGGCGCAGGACACAATTGATTTGGCCGACGCTCTTGGGCTCGGCCGCTTTGCTGTCGTCGGCCACGATTGGGGCGCGCGCATTGCGTACCTGCTCGCTTCAGTTCTCCCCGAGCGCATAACGTGCTGTGCAGCGCTCTCGCTGGGGTGGCAACCCGGTCTGCCGGCGACTCCGCATTTAGAGCAGGCAATGGCTTTCTGGTACCAATGGTTCATGGCAACCAGGCCGGGGGAAGAAGCGGTTCGAGAGCACGGTCGGGCCTTTGCCCGTTTCCTGTGGGATACCTGGAGCCCTGCGGGATGGTTTGACGACGAGAGTTTCAACAGCGTTGCGAAATCCTTCGAAAATCCCGACTGGGTCGATGTGACGCTGCATTCCTACCGCGTACGATGGGACGAGGCGAAACCCGATCCGCGCTATGCCGAACTGGCTCGCAAACAGATTTCTGCAAACACAATCGCAGTGCCGACTTTGACGCTCCACGGCGATGAAGATCGTGTCGTGCTCGCCACTTCCTCGGAAGCCAAGGGGCGCTATTTCAGCGCCAGCTACGATCGCCGGCTTTTGGCCGGCATTGGTCATTTCCCCACTCGGGAGGCACCCGAGCAGGTGCTGGAAGCGATACGGGAATTTCTGGCAGCCTTCGCGCAAGGCAATGCGCCAGCATAGACCCGATCTCCAAGATGGCATGGTCGTTGTCCATATCGAAAGGAAAAGAATGAAAGCTGCAATCCGAAGCCTGCTCGCCGAAATCGTCCCGGCATGGTTCCGGCACAGAGAGGCCAAGACTCCCGATGCCGCACAGGGTCGAGGGTCGGCGAACTCCGTCAAGATGCGACAGCAGGTCCAAGAGCAAACGCCTCCGACGAAGACAGAGCAGCCGACCCCAACTTCGCGAAATGGCGGTGGGGATGATTGATGCAGTCGTTCACCGGAATTGCTGCTGCCAACTGGCGATTCCCGTTTGATCGAGGGAATCCATGCTCAGGAACAAGAAAGCTCAGGTGTGGTTACTCTCTCAAAGGATGGTGAGCGAGCCGGCAGTCACGGAGGCCGATATGAGCGACGCACTGAAAACCACAAACCATGAGGTGATCCGGGCATGGATCGAAGCGCGGGAAGGGCGGCCGGCCGTTGCGGGCACCTCAGGCAAGGGCGCCATCTTGCGCGTGGATTTCGGCGAAGCGGATGAGGAACTGCAACCCGTCGAATGGGAAGAGTTCTTCAGGATAATGGACGCCAATAATTTGGCATTCGTGCATCAGGACATGACGGCGGATGGCGCCACCAGCCGCTTCAACAAATTCGTCGAGCGTGACTAGGGCAATTCCAGGAAAAGTGTGAAGCGGTTTTCCTTCCGGAATTGCGTCAAAACAAAGAGATAGAGCGGTTCGCCGTTTCCGTGAAACGGGTCTGGGTACCCCGCGGGCAGCTCGGAGTGGCCGTGATCACTGATTGCCCGGCATCTTGTTGCTGTCTTGCGGATTCTTGTTTATGCCGGCCGCGGAGATGTGTCCTGGGGCGCGTTTCCGCCCTGGTTCTGCTCGGGCGTCCGCTTCACCGGCGTCGTCGGCCAGCCTTCTTCGACGTAGACGAACGCCCAATAGCACGCCAACAGAATCACCACAGGCAGCATCAGCGGCAACAGCACTCGTCTTACGCCGGCTTCCTCATTCGCTGCGCTAGCGGCCGGCCTTTCCCAGCGGACGCAATAATCATCGGTCGCGGCGCGCGATACCGCGATCGACGTCCTCAGCTCGGGAACCCGCCGTATCAAATCCAGTCCAACCGCCTGCTTCGTATTCGTTCCGCCGCTCGGCGACGTCCACTGATCTGGAATCGCGGAGAATCCCTGCGACCTGCGGAGCAAGATCGTCATCGACGCGAGCGGTGACCAGCGTACCGCCCCGGCGAACGCCTTCGGCATAGACATCGCCGTCGTTCTCCGACACGCCGCCGTCCGTCAAGGCTCCGACGATGCCGCCGGCCGCCCCGCCGACCACTGCGCCGGCGGCCGCGCCAGCAGCGGTCGCCGCCAGCCAACCGGCCGCCACGACCGGGCCGACACCAGGTATCGCCATGGCGCCGAGACCGGTCGCCAAGCCCCCCGCGCCACCCACCACGGCACCTATCCCGGCTCCGCTGGCTGCATCCGCGGCAGCAGGAGAGGAATGCCGGCCGTCAGCATTGTTGGCGACGATGCTGAGATCGGATGTTGGCACTCCCATGGCCTCCAACTCGCCCACGGCATCGGCGGCATCGTCGTAATCGTCGAACAACGCGGCAATGGTTTGCATCGTGATGACTCCTGTTGATAATCACTGTTGGCCGGCAAAGACGTTGCCTGATAATCCAGCGCCACAGAGATGCTCTTTCCGTTCTTCTTCGCCTGACCTCGCCAGACGCCCTGGCTATCCTTGGCGAGTGAAGAGACATCCGCGTAGCCGGCGTCCTGAATGCGGGTTATTGCCTGGGTTTCAGTGAAGCTGTTGGCGCCGGGAACGGGCGCGGGCGGTTTGGGCGTGGAAGCCGACTTGATTGCCGGCATGCCTGCATTGGCCGCCGCGATCTTCTCGATCATGTCCTGATGCATCTTCAGTGTCGGCAAAGTCTCTGCCGCGAATGCCTTCAGACTGGGATTGTCGCCGTCCTTTGCATAGGATTGGAAGAGGTCCACCGCATCGGCGTGCGCGCCGCGCTGCATCTCGACGTAAGGCTGATCAAATCCCTTCGTGGTGTTCTGCAGTCTTTCCAGATCGGTCTTATGGGCTGTGTCGGGCTGAGCGGGCACTTGCAGCTTCTGCTCACCGGCGATCTTTTTGAGTTTCTCATTCGCCGCGCCGTAGTCGGCAATCATCTTCTCGGCAAAATTCTTGACCTGCTGGTCCTTGGCTCTGTCCTGCGCGATCCTGCTTGAATCCACCTCGAACATTCCGCCGATGGCGGCCTTGTTGACAAAGGTCTGCGCGTTGTCGGTGGCAACCGCCGGAAAAGCGAGCGACGCCGCAGCGATGGCCAATGGCGCAAGAGTTGTCCGCATTGCCATAACTCAAGCTCCTTTGCTCGATGGAGGAGAGCCGAACAAATGTCTCTCGGCAATGTTCCAATCGCGGCCGTCGAAGTTGGGATGACACTGCCCCCTTTGGGTTCGTTCAAGGGATCCGTCCGACCCGACTCTCTCTGAACGATTCTTTTCGTTGGCTCCCGCGAGGCCCTTGGCCGCGAACGCCAGCTGTAACCTGGCGTCTGCCGACCTTCCGCTTATTTTGCCGATGCACCAATTCAGCAAGTCGGCGGCGAGGCCGCCGAGCCGCTGCATGGAACAAAATTGGCGACGCCCTGTTCGACATCAGATGTACGAAGCAAACTGATGTACGCATGGTTGGCGGACAAGGCGGCCCTGATGTCGGCTTTTGCCAGTATAGGCATGCTGGTCATTTGGTCTGTTTATCTGCACATCTTCTGGCGAAGCCACCAGCGTCGAGGAACGCCAAAGCTCTTGATCAATTGGGGTGAAGGGCGAGAGTTATCCGCGCGATGCTTCGTCACCAACATGAGCGAAGGAGCAGTCTTCATTCAAAGCGTCATCGTCGATCTGGAAACGCCGCCCAGCCACCATCGTGTATTCATCTCCGATGCCGAAGATCTTAGGAACTCCAGGACGCCGTCTGGCTGGAAGCACATGACGCGCCAGGGCCCAGTCGGTCCTGGAAAACTCGTCGACATGGGAAGCTTCGAAGGCATTCTGGCGTACGCGCTCCATGAAAAGGCGGGGGATAAAAGCACGGGCGAGAAGAATCTCGAGGAATCGAGTTTGGGTCGCAAGATTCACCAGTTCGAAATCACGATCATTGGAATGTACGGTTCGGAAGATACGTTGATAGGTGCGTCCCGCCGGTTTGAGATCGTCCGCGCCCGCGGCAAGGCGTGCTTACGATCCGCGACCGTAGAGACACGCCAAATAGTCTCGGCTCGAGAGCGCAAACAGCTGGCCAAGGAACTTGCGGAGCAACTGTGACGTGGCGCGAATGGCAAGTCCCGCCAGCAGCGCATCACGTTTATTCAAAGCCTCACCTGATCACAGTGGGCCGACGCAACTCTGAGGTTTTGGCCTGCAATGCTCCGTTCGGGGGGAACAGTCTCCCCTGTTGCGGGTTAGCAGAGATACAGCTCTCAGCGGAGAGATACAGCAATCGGTCTGCGCCGATCGCGTATCGCCACCCTATGTGCTGCAAATGGGCCACGCGCCCAACTTGGCATAATGGCCAAGGATCAGATCTGGAACTGTTTTTGAACACCGCGAAGGAGAACGCCATGTCTAATTCTCGCAGCGGTGCGCCAGGCACCGTCGACCAGAAGCCACGTTGGGAAGGCCCGCAGGAAAATCGACCTCCCGGCTATCTCCCGGCGGAGGACAACCCGAAAGAAGATCGCGATGCCGCCGGCGAGAATCTGAAGGACCCCGAAAAGAGCGATCTTGGTGATGCCATGAAAACGAAACGGGGCAAACACCAGCCGACTGCGCCAGACAAATCCGAATAGACCTATAGGGTTCCACGCGGACTCTCGGCACTGCTCGTACTAAAGGAACGTTTCTACCCTCTCGGTTGGCTCAAGAACAGCAACGTGGTTGCTGGAGAACGACCTTCAATAGGAAGCCAAAGCCATGTTCGGCACCGATTATGGCTGTTCGTTGTCGCCGGCGGTCCGCTGATCCTCCCTTGCGATCATCTACCCCTTCACAAGCCGCCGCAGAAGCCCGGCTGAACGGCGCGAGAGCGACCGAGCGATCGAGCGCCTGTGCCGCGAGCGAAAGGACTAGCGCGCGATTGCACCAGGCCAGTGTTTCCGCGCAATTTCCCAAATCGATTGGCAAAGATCGCTCTCGCGGAAATCAGTTCTGCGAGAAAAACCAAACTCGCAGATCGGGCCTGGAGTGTAGTGCCTCAGCGTCATTCGGGCATCACCACGCGCACCGGCACCGACTTTGCCGCCGGTACATGTGCCTTTTCGGCCCGGTGCCATAGCGGAATGAGCGGATTGAGCTCGGGGTAATAGCCGGCGCAATCGCCGCGCGGAATTGGATAGGGAGTGACGCGCAGTCCGCGCACACGGCGCTTGACACTGTCGCCCGCGGCGGATTCCAGATCGATCTCCTGTCCGTCGCTAAGGCCCATCCGTCGGATATCGTCTTCGTTCATCATGAGCACCATGCGTGTTCCGTCGATGCCGCGCAGCCGGTCGCGATAGCCGTAAATCGTCGTGTTGAACTGATCGTTGGAACGGACGGTGATCAGCGTCAGCACGTCCGATCGCGACGCGTCGATATCGGGATCCGTCTCCAGCATTGTCGGCGGCTTGAAGTTGGCCCTCTTGTTGGGTGTCTGCCACACTCGCTTCGAGGCCTTTATGTCGCGGTGAAATCCGCCCGGCGCCAGGAAGCGTTTGTTGAAGTCCCTGAAGTGATCGGGGTAGCAACGTTCGATCTCGTCCCTCACGCGCGAATAGTCAGCCACCCACTCATCCCATGGTATCGAGCTCTTTGCCGCCACCGTCGCCTTGGCGAGCTCGGCGACGATGCGGGGCTCGGAGAGCAGGTTGGGTCCGACCGGCGGTCGGGAGCCGAAGGAGCCATGGATGCAGGCAGTGGAATCCTCCACGGAGACGTGTTGCTCACCGCTCCTTTGCACGTCCTTTTCGATCCGCGAGAGACACGGCAGTAAATAGGTGACGGCTCCCGGTATCAGGTGGCTGCGGTTGAGTTTCGTTGCGATCTGGACATGTAACCTCAAATGCCGCCACGCTTCCTCGACCAGCCCTGTTTCGGGAACGGCGCGCACGAAGTTTCCACCCAGTCCGATGAAGGCCTTCACCGACCCGTCGATCACGCCTTCGCATGTTTCGACGGTGTCGCGTCCTTTCTCGCGCGGCGGCTCGAACTTGTAGAATTCGGCGAACTTGTCGAGCGGGACCAATTCAGGCTTCTCCGAGATGCCGACGGTTCGCTGGCCCTGAACGTTGGAGTGACCGCGAAGCGGCGACACGCCGGCGCCTTTCTTGCCGACATTGCCGCGCATCAGGAGCAGGTTGCAGAGCATATGGACGTTCTCGGTCCCGTGCCGGTGCTGCGTTAGCCCCATGCCGTAATTGCCAATGACCGCCGAGGCCTTGCTGTAGATGTCGGCTACATGTTCGAGATCCGCGCGCGCAATGCCGGACCGGGCTTCGATCCTTTGCCACGGTGTGCGGCGCAGATAGGCCTCGAACTCCTCGAAGCCATGCGTGTGTTCTTCGATGAAGGCGATATCGAGGACGCGCGGGGCACCGGTCTGTTTCGCGGCGTCATCAAGAGCCAGCACTGCTTTCGCAATGCCGGTCATCGCCGCAATGTCGCCGCCACCGCGAATCTGGTAGAAGTCGCTGGACATCCTGGTGCCCGGACCGGGCGAAAGCATCTCGACGGGATTCTGCGGATTTTTGAAGCGCTTCAGGCCCCGTTCCGGCAGCGGGTTGAAGGTGATGACAGGGATCCCGCGCTGGCGCGCTTCCTCGATCGGATGCAGCAGTCGCGGCGCGGTGACGCCGGTGTTGTGGCCGAAGAAGAACATCAGGTCGCAACGGCTGAAGTCCTCCAACTGGACCGTGCCGACCGGTGAGCCGATCGACTCGGGCAATCCAACCGAGGTCGACTCGTGACACATGTTGGACGAGTCCGGCAGATTGCCCGAGCCATAGATGCGCGCGAATAGCTGGTACATGAACGAGGCTTCGAGCGAGGCGCGGCCCGAGGTGTAGAAGACGACGGATTTAGGATCGAGCCTGTTGAGTTCCGCGCCGATGTCGCGGAACGCCGTCTCCCACGCTATTGGCTCATATTTGTCGGTGACCTCGTTGTAACGCATCGGCTCAAGCAGCCGGCCCCTGTTTTTCGAGATCGTGATCAGGCCAGTCGAGCAGTTCGTTGATAGGATGCGCGGCGAAGAAGGCCGGGCCGCAGCAGCGTTTCGTCTGGTCCCACATCGTGGCCTTGGCGCCGTTCTCGCAAAATTCGAACGGCCGCGGCTCGGCGGGCTTCGCCCAGGAACAAGAGACACACATGTAGCCATCGGCTTTGTTCTGCTTGAGCAGCGTGCTCCAGATGCCTGACATCAGCAGACCTTCACCGCGCGCCTTGCGGATCAGTGACTTCAGAGATCCCCATCCGCCGGTCGGATGGTTGTACTTGTAGATTTCAACATGGTCGGTGGTGGAAGGGCTCATGGTGGAGCTCTGCTTGCTATTACTTTGATCTTCAACCCGTCCGGGTCCAACATGTTCCGGTGCCGGCGAACCCATCAGCCGCATTCAGGTCGCGCGCGATGACCTGCCAACAGGCGCCAAGATGCCTGGATAGTCACGGCTGGGCGGGCGCCATCAGCTATACCTCGTCGAAGCGGCTGCCTTCCTTGGACGGATCGCGCGACAGCACGCGTTCCTCCTCGTCGTCGGGCAGGGCCTCGTCGCTCTCCTGATCGGGGTTGTCGTCGTCCTCCTCGGGCAGGGCCCCCTCGGTCTCCCGCAGATCCGGGCCGTTCTCGGTGACCACGCTGTCGGGAAGCACCTTGTTGCCTTCGAAGGAATCCCAATCCTGCTGTTCGATGGTCGGCGCTTCGGTTTCTTCCTGCTTTTGGGATCGCTGCCTGTTGCGGGGGGCCATGTCGTTCTCCAACGTCCAATGACTGCTCCTTTCAGGAACCGCACCGGCGACAGATTGTTCCGGCAAGTCACTGCTACGCGATCTGCTCGAAGGTGCATTGGCGCGGCGCCTTGTCGGGGCGCCAGCGCAGCAGCCTGGTACCATGCCGGAAGCGGTTGCCGGTGACATGGTCGAAGCGGACCTCAACGACCAGTTCCGGCCGGACCGGTTCCCATTCTCCGCTGCGGTCCGTGCTCCAGCGGCTCGGCCCGCCCGGCGCCTTGCCGGTGAAGCCCCGCCCGCCACGCAGCTTTTCGAGCTTTTGCGTCAGCACTGCACGCTCGTCATTGGCGATGGTCGATGTGAAGCCGACATGATCGAGCAGACCACTGTCATTGTAGAGGCCAAGCAGCAGCGACCCGACTTGCCTCGTGCCGTTCAGATGGCGGAAGCCGCCGACCACGCAGTCGGCCGTGCGCAGGCGTTTTACCTTCACCATCGCGCGTTCGCCCGGCCTGTAGGGATCGTTGAGCCGCTTGGCGACGACACCGTCCACGGAACCGCTGCCGGCGTCCTTCAGCCATCTGTCGGCTGTCGCAAGGCTGGTGGTTGCAGGCGAGAGGCGCAAGGCCTTGGACTGGCCCTTGGCGACGAAATCTGCAGCTGCATCGCGCCGATCCTGCAAGGGCAGCTCGATCAGCGACTGTCCGCCCGGGGCGGCGAGCATATCGAAGAGCACCAGTTGCGCGGGTGTTTCCCGACTGAGCTTGCGGATACGACTCTCCGCCGGATGAAGCCGCATCTGCAGCGCGTCGAAAGAGGCATGCCCCTCGATCACGATTTCACCGTCGACCACGAATTCGGTCGCTGTGAGCGCGCTAAGAGCCGCGATCAATTCAGGAAAATAGCGGCCAAGCGGTTTGCCGGATTTTGCCCTGAGGTCGACGGTCTTGGCATCTTTGAAGGCTAGGCAGCGGAAGCCATCCCATTTCGGTTCGTACTGCCAGGGGCCATTGTCCCACGGCAATGCCTCCGCCGTACGCGCCTCCATCGGCTGCGTGCTCAAGGGCAAGGGAAACTCGACGCCGGAAGCCGCTACCATCGCTCTGCCGTATCGAGATGAGGCAGGTCGGTGCCGCAGCGAACCCAGCTGAGATGCTGCGATGATCCGTAGTTGTATTGCGGCTCAAGTTCTGCCGGATTATCGAAGGTTCCGACATGCAGTGCGATCTCGTTGACGACGGCGTCGCAGGCTAGAGTAAGCGGAGAGCCGTATTCCCCGCAGAAGCCGCGTTTGGCGAGAGGTGATGACCGCCGAAAGTAAGGTTCCTTGCCCGGCCAAGACACGCCGGCAGAAGGCAGCACCGCGAATGCGCTGTCAGTCGCACGCCTGCACATGTCGCAATGGCAGTAGTGCACGCGTGGATCGCCCATTACCCGATAACGGATTTTGCCGCATAGGCATCCGCCCGTTCGTTCGACGGCAGCGGCCCGGATGGCAATCTCTGCGGTATTCATCCGATTTGAACGCTCGGCGCGAGATGTGGTTTCCGACGGAACAGGCCTCAAGGCAACGCGTTTGTCCAAACGTTCAGAGGATCAGATCTTGAATCTCAGGCGCCGCTCGGGCTCGTCGAAATATGCGCTTCCCCACTTGGCCTCGCCGCGGCCGGGTCGAATCTGCCGGGGATTGTGATGGCGGCTCAAGGCTTGAGCTACGGGCCGCTTGGCAAGCACTGCGCGCATCTTTGCGTAGACATGCAACGACTATTCGCCGAACCCTCTGAATGGGCGACGCCCTGGATCACCAGGGTGCTACCGAGAATAGTGAGTCTGGTCGAAAGAAAGGCCGACCGAACGATCTTTACCCGCTTTATCCCGGCTGCAAGGGCAGGGCAGGGCGCCGGTACCTGGAAGCGCTATTACGAGCGCTGGGCCTCGATGACGATGGAGGCCATCGGTCCGGAGATGGTCGAATTGCTTCCGCCGCTGCCTGCATTCTGTCCGCCGGCGAAGGTGATCGACAAACATGTCTATTCGCCTTGGCCTGAGGGTAGGTTGCAGACCGAACTTGCCAATCGCGGGATCGATACGTTGGTGATCACCGGCGGTGAAACGGATGTCTGCGTGCTCGCCACCGTTCTGGGGGCGATGGACATCGGCTACCGCGTCATCTTGGTTACGGATGCACTTTGCAGTTCTTCTGACGCCACCCATGACGCGTTGATGACCGTATACCATCAGCGCTTTGCCCAGCAGGTCGAGACGGTCGAAATGGAGGTCGTGCTCTCGGCTTGGGATTGACGAAGGCTGTTATGAAGCCTCGAGGTCGATCAGTGCAATGCAAAGCTCGGAACGCTTCCTGCGGCGCAAGTGGCCGGGCGATTCCAGCACGGTAACTTCCAGCGTCGGCCGCACAAAGCCCTCCAACAGTGACCGCCTCGCGTGGATCCGTCACCGAGGTCCGGCATGACGTGAATGTGAACGCTCGGCTTGTCCTCCTCGTCGACGGCAATGTCCCCAATCAGCTCAGCACCTCGCATTGCTCCAGGAATCTTGCGGTAGGATTTCGACTGAAAGTCGAACCAGCCGACCGTCGCCTTCTCAAAGGCGCCGATGGCCATCAGCGAGGCGTCGGCGATTCCCTCCTGACCCGCGAAAGCGGTAAGGGACGCGAAGGCTTCCTCGCCCGGATCGAGCACGATCACGAAGGTTCTTTGTCCTGAGGTTTCTGCGACAAGTTTCGACTTCATGATGCCCTGCCAAGGGAGGGAAGGACTGGTGCAAAACTCATAGCCGCATGTTCCGTACGTCCGTCGAAGCTTCGTGGCGCTACGGCTCAAAGCAGGAAGCCTCACACTTTGGTAAAGCGTTGCGGTTCTGCGCGTCCACTCGGAATATTGGCACGCTGAAAAGGGGGAATCCGCTCGGCGCTCTCGTGCCGACGGCGAGGCCGCCGACAACAACGAAGTCAAGCGCCGCTGTCGGGTCATGCCGGTAGCCTGCGGCTGGCCGAGAGCGGCCAGATCTCCAACATGGCGAGCCTTGTGCCGGTCAACGCCGAGACCTGCAGGTGATCCTGGTCTCGGAAGTTGGCCACGCGGTCAATCCTGCCGGCGTGAAGGGGCTTGGGGACCTGGGCAATGTCGGCACGGCCGCCGCCGTTGCAAGCGCGGTCTATCACGCGACCGACAAGCGTATCCGCGACCTGTCGATCAGGATCGAGCAGTTGATCACTTGAGCATGAGACGACGGTTGACCGCGCGCCATGCTACTCTTTCAGACCCGCGACGCGCTCGAGCAGCGGTCGCTGCAGGGCGGGAACCGCACCGATGGTCCGCATGACGAGGTTGCGGAACATCTGGACGAAGACGTTGGTAGACTGCGCCGTCGACAGGATGCGTTCGCTAAGCTCGATCCAGCGATGCCCTACCGGCCGGCGTTCATTGGTATATCCGGCCAGTGTGCCATCGCCGAAACGCCGGGCGAAGGATGCGGCATCCTCGATGCCGAGATTCATGCCGCGGGCGCCAAGAGGCGAGTGAACATGCGCGGCATCGCCGCCGAGGAAGACGCGGGCGATCTGGTAAGATAACGCCTGCTTTGCCGGAATGTGGAAACGATCGGTGCGCAGCACCTGCGATACGCGATAATTGCCCGGGACATGCGCCAGCGCATCGGGCGTATTGGAGACCGCGCGAAAACGGCTGTCGCCGATCGGTATGATGAAGCCGACATCGCCGCTGCGCTTGAGGAAAGCCTGCGCCGCTCCCGGCTCGTAAGGCCAGGACGCGATCTCCGCATCCGTGATGCTCCATTTCCGCCTATTCGATGCCCGCGTACTTGCGGACCGAGCTATCGGCGCCGTCGGCGCCGAAGGCGATGTCGAAGCTATGCTTTTCCTCGCCACCGCCTCGCTTGATCCGGGCGCCCACCTTGTCGGTTTGCTGGGTGAGGCCAACCAGTTGCGTGCGCCATTCGACCGTGATGCCGAATGTCGCCAGCGTGTCTGCCATGATCCTTTCTGTATCGCGCTGCGGCAGCGATAAGAGGAAATTGTAGCGGTGCGGCAGCAGCGAGAAGTCGATTGTGACGAGCTCGCGCGTCTCCGCGTGGAAATGCGCATGGCGGACCTTGAGCCCGTCGGCAAGAAGTTTCCCGCTCACCCCGGAGGCTTCGAGAACATCCAGGCTATGCGCGCTGATGCCGACGGCCTGCTGAGCGGCGTGGGGCCGTCCTTCTTGTCTATGATACGGGGGTGGGCGCCGCGCCGCGCAAGCTCCAAGGCGGCTGTCAGTCCCGTCGGGCCTGCGCCAACGATGAGGATGGAAGCTGTTTCTCGAGGCATGATCGTCGCCTTTCGAATTGGAACTGTTTTTTCCTACGCTGGTTTGAATGTCTAAGCGCGAGCTTACCCGATGTCCGATCGCAAGGCGAATTCTACGATAGAGAGACGTTCATGTTTCACATCGGCATGTGGATGCTGGTTGTCGCCGGCATTCTCCTGATCCTGATTTTGATCTGGATGTATGTCCTCGCCCGACGCCGAAGCGCACGAGGGCGCAACGGAAATCGAGCAAGGAATGGACCGCATGGCGGCCGGACGAGCTAGCGGCTTCAGGCGTTTCGTAAGGCCTGCGGCCTCAGAGCGCTCATCCTGAAGGTAAAGCGTAGGCAATAACTTCGTCGCCGACCTTGGTTTCCATGAAGTGATGGCCGCCGGGCGCGATGACGATGTATTGCCTGCCATCGACCTCATAAGTCATGGGAGTTGTCTGGCCGCCGGCCGGAAGATCGGCCTTCCACACCGTCTTGCCCGACTTGACGTCGATCGCCCGTAGCTTATTGTCGGTGCTCGCTGCGATGAAGATCAGGCCGCCGGCCGTAACCAGCGGGCCGCCATTGTTGGGCGTTCCGATGGTGAGCGGCAGCATCGAGGGAATGCCGAACGGGCCGTTGTTGTTTGCGCTGCCGAGCGGCTCGTCCCACAGCGTCCTGCCGGTCTTGAGATCGATGGCGCGGATATGGCCATAGGGCGGCTTCGAGCAGAGTAGGCCCGTCGAAAGGCGCCAGCCGGCATTGACCGCGATAGCGTATGGCGATCCGGCCTGCGGGTCGCCGATGTCCTTCACCTTCTTCGGGCTGCCGCCCTTGTCGATCGGCCTGAAGCCCATCTCGTCCGCCTTCTTGCGCGGAATAAGCTGGTCGTAGTTCGGCATGTCGTTGTAGTTGGCGATCAGCACGCCGCTGTCGGTGTCGACGGCGACGCTGCCCCAGTCCGAACCGCCATTGTAGCCGGGATATTCGATGAAGGGACGATCGACTGTCGGCGGCGTGTACTCACCCTGATAGAAGGCGCGATGGAACTGGATACGGCAGTAGAGCTGATCCAGCGGGCTCATGCCCCACATATCCTTTTCGGTGAGCGCCGGCTGGTCGAGATGCGCGTAGCCGGAATAGGGCTGTGTCTTGGACAGCTTGTCAGGCTCGACGCCGCCCGAGGGAACCTTGCGCTCCTCGACCGGGAAGAGCGGCTTGCCGGTCTTGCGATCGAGGACGTAGATCTGGCCCTGCTTGCTTGGCACGATGATGGCCGCGATCTTGCCGGTCGCGGTCGGGAAATCGACCAGCGCCGGCTGCGAACCAAGGTCATAGTCCCAAAGATCGTGATGCACAGTCTGAAAGTGCCAGACGGGCTTGCCGGTCGTGACATCGATGGCGACGATCGACGAGTTGAACTGGTTCTCGAAATCCTTGCGGTCGACGCCGTAATAGTCGACGGCGGCGTTGCCGAGCGGCAGGTAGACATAGCCGAGCTGCGGATCGGCTGCGGCGACCGTCCACATATTCGGCGTGCCGCGCGTGTAGGTATCGCCCTGAGGCGGCGCGCCGCTGCGATCGGGGTGCCCCATGTCCCAAGCCCAGGCGAGCTTGCCGGTGGTGGCGTCATAGCCGCGAACGACGCCCGAAGGCGCGTCCTCGGCCTGGCCGTCCTTGACCTGCGCGCCGACGACCGCGATGCCGCGCACGATGGTCGGCGGCGCGGTGACGGAATACCAGCCGGGCACCGTCTCGCCGATGCCCTGGTTGAGGTCGACGCTGCCTTGCTGGCCGAAATCCGAGCAGGGTTTCCCGGTCTTGGCGTCGATGGCGATCAGCCGGGCGTCCAGCGTTCCGAAGATGATCCTGGTGGCGCAGGCCTGATCGGCCTTCGCGCCTGGAACGGAAAAATAGGCCACGCCGCGGCAGCTCGCGCCGTAGGGTATGGCGTTGTCGGGCACCTTCGGATCGTAACGCCATTCTTGCTTGCCGTTGCGCGCATCGGCGGAAATGACGATGTCCTTGGCAGAGCAGGCATAAACATGGCCGCCGATTTCCAGCGGGGTGTTTTCGGGCGAGTAGAGGTCCTTGGTCGCCTCGTTCGGCATATCGCCGGTGTGGAAGGACCAGGCGCGAGTGAGCTTGGAGACATTGGCCGTCGTGATCTGGTTGAGTGGCGAATAGCGTGTGCCAAGTTCAGACCCGCCATAGACGGGCCAGTTATTGCCGGCCTGGTGGATTGCTGTGCCTTGCGATGCCAGCGCGCCGACCGATGCAGGTGGGGTGGACGTCGCCGGCGGTTGAGCAGGTTGCGACTGAGCCAAGGCGTTGATGTGGAAAAGGCTGAACGCCGCCGCGGCAATAACCGGCAGCAGCAAGCCCGTCGCATAGGCAGCGTTCCTGCTGCCTCGCCCTGTCACGCCGCGGAAAGCGGCGATAGCCAGTAGAACGAAGATAAGGATGATCGTGGGGGCCAAGACACGCGGCAGCAGGGCCCAGCCGTCGAAACCGACTTCCCAATAAGCCCAGGCGATCGTCGCGAGCCATGTCAGCAGGTAGAGCCAGACGCCGGCGAGGTTTCCAGCCAACATCAGGATACCTGCCACCAACAGCGCGATGCCGGTGGGGAAGTAGTACCATGATCCGCCAAGCGCGATCAGCCAGGCGCCGCCGCCGCCGATCAGGAGGCCGAGGATGACCAGTAGGGTGCCGACGAGAACGCTCCACCAGAAAGCGACGCCATGGTGGCGCACAGGACGATGAGCGGGGTCGGCAGCGATGTTGCTCATGGCATTTTTCCAACGTGAAACAGATCGTGATATCTGGCGAACGCATGTGACCGGCTGTGGTTGCGGACTAAAATTGATGACCTGTCTCCGTGCCGGTCACCATTCTGTGATCCGAAAGCGGCTTCGGAACCTTCGTGGCGAAAGCACCGTTTGGTGTCGTCAACTCTGAGTTTGCATTCAGCAGAATCGGCGAGGGGATGCCGCAGATCTTCTCGAAAAACGCCAATGGCGCCGCGCGCTTTGTCATCTGGGGAAGTTGTGCAGTTCTGCTGATCGCCGCCGCGATCGGGGTCATCCTTCCCCGTTCGGATCTGGTAACGGGAGTAGGTGAGCCAGTGGCGCAGCCGGTGCCGTTCAGCCACAAGCATCATGTCGGCCAGCTCGGCATCGATTGCCGCTATTGCCATAACGGCGTGGAAACCTCGTCTTCGGCCGGTCTCCCGGCAACCGAAGTCTGCATGACCTGTCATTCGCAGCTTTTCACCAATGCCGACATGCTGGCGCCGGTACGTGCGAGCTTGGCGTCGGGCACGCCTATCAGATGGCAGCGTGTCAACGGCCTGCCCGACTTCGTTTTTTTCAACCACGCAATCCATGTCAACAAGGGCGTCGCCTGCGAGACATGTCATGGCGAGGTCGACGAGATGCCGCTGACGAGGCGCGCGCATACGCTGAGCATGGAATGGTGCCTCGGCTGCCATCGCAACCCGGAGCGCAATCTGCGCCCGCCGCAGGACGTGTTCCTGATGCACTGGCAGCCGCCTGAGAACATCGCCGATATCAGGCGGCGGTTGATCGGCATGCTCGACATCCACCCCGAGACGATGACGGATTGCTATGTCTGCCATCGCTGAGAAAGGGTCAGGCTCCGGCATCGACATCGCGGCCCTGCGTAGGCGGCTGGCAAACGGTCGCGACATGTGGCGGAGCCTCGACGAGATCGCCGGCACGGTGGAATTCCGCCGCTTCGTCGAGGCCGAGTTCCCGGCGATTGCCGAGCATCTGCCGGCAAAGCCGAACCGGCGGACGCTGCTCAAGCTGATGGGCGCTTCGTTGTCGCTTGCCGGGCTCGCGGCCTGCAGCAGGGCGGAAAGTATTGTGCCCTATGTGCGCCAACCGGAAGTCCTCGTCCCCGGCAAGCCCGTCTACTACGCCACCACGCTGTCGAGCGACGGCTTCGGCGTCGGCGTGATGGTCGAAAGCCATGAAGGACGGCCGACAAAGGTCGAGGGCAATCCCGACCACCCCGCATCGCGCGGCGCGACCGATGCGGTGATGCAGGCGGCGGTATTGACGCTGTTCGATCCCGATCGCTCGCGCACGCCGCTCAAGGACGGCGAACCGGCGTCGTATGGCGACTTCCTGAAGGACATGGCGGCGCTTGTCTCGCGGTGGACGGCATCGCAAGGGCAGGGCGGCGCTCTGCTCCTCGATGCCTCGACATCGCCGACCCTTGCCGCGCAGGTCGACGTACTGCGGGCGCGCTATCCGAAGCTCAACGTCTATCGCCACGATCCGCTGGCGAGGCCGACTGCGGGGCAGGCGTCACGTGCCCTGTTCGGTTCCACGCTGACGCCGGTCTACCACTTCGATCGCGCCGAAGTGATCTTCAGCCTCGACGCCGATTTTCTCGGCGAGGGGCCTGGGCGGCTCGCCTATGCGCGCGACTTTGCCGCGCGGCGGCGTGTGCGCAGTCCCGCAGACTGGATGAGCCGGCTCTATGTCGTGGAGACGTCGCCGACCATCACCGGGGCAACTGCCGATCATCGTTTGGCGGTGAAGCCACGCGACATCGAAGCCGTGGCCGCTGCGCTGCGCGCGAAGCTTGGCGCTCAGGCTGAGGCCCCCAGGTCGCCGGTCGATCCGACGTGGATGACCGCGCTATCCAAGGATCTGGTGGCGGCCGGCCGCAACGCGCTGGTGATCCCGGGAGCGCATCAGAGCGCCTTCGTGTATGCGATCGCACTTGCCGCCAATGCGAAGCTTGGCGCGCTTGGCAATACGGTGGAACTGATCGAGCCACCGGACACAATGCAAGTCGATGGCGATCTCACGACGCTGTGTGAGGCAATCAGCGATGGCGTGATCGATACGGCCGTGGTGGTGGGCGCAAATCCGATGCACACCGCCCCGGCAGGCCTTAATGCGCATAAGGTATTCTCTAGCCTGCAATTGCTTGTGCATCACGGCCTCTATCGCGACGAGACTGCTTTCTTGTCGCACTGGCATGTACCGGCAGCGCATGAGCTCGAGAGCTGGAGCGATATCCGCGCCTATGACGGCACGGCGTCACTGGTCCAGCCGCTGATCAAGCCGCTCTACGACGGCAAGACCTTGCATCAGTTGCTCGCCGTGCTTGGCGGTCAATTCGAAATCGATGCGCTTTCACTTATCCGGCAGCACTGGTCGGAACTCAATGACGAAGCATGGAGGAAGGCTCTCCGCGACGGCGCCATAGCGAACAGCGCCGCCAAGCCCGCATCGATGACGGTGCCGCCGGATTTGAGTGGATTGAAGCCCGCCGTGCAGGCAGGTGGCCGGATCGATATTCGCTTCGTCGCCGATCCCTGGCTACGCGACGGGCGCTTTGCCAATGCCTCGTGGCTGCAGGAACTGCCGCGACCGCTGACCAAGATCGTCTGGGGCAACGCCGCGCTCATCTCACCGGCAATGGCGGAGCGGCTGAAGATTGAGAACGGCAACGTCATCAACGTTGCGGCGAACGGGGTCAGCCTCGACGCTCCTGCCTGGATATTGCCCGGTCACCCCGACGAAACAGTGACGCTTTCATTCGGCTTCGGGCGCAAGGTTGGTTCCGTAGCCGCGCTGTCCGAAGGCTACGACGCTTTCCGCTTACGCGGCGGCACGGAATGGTTTGCGACCGGCGCTGCCGTTACGCCTAGCACGAACGATATGCGAGTGATCACCACGCAGCATCACCAGGCGATCGAAGGCCGCGCCATCGTTCGCCAAGCTTCGCTCGATACGTTTCGGCAGGATCCGCATTTCGTTCGCAAGGATGCGCCGCCGTCGCCAACGGAATCGCTCTATCCCGATTGGCCGTACAACCAGGAAGCCTGGGCCATGGCGATCGACCTCTCGGCCTGCATCGGTTGCATGGCCTGCGTTTCGGCCTGTCAGGCGGAAAACAACATTGCAACCGTCGGCCCGGACGAATGCGAGCGCGGCCAGGAAATGCATTGGCTTCGGGTCGATCGCTATTATGCCGGCCCACTCGATGCGCCCGACACCTTCTTCCAGCCGGTGCCCTGCATGCATTGCGAGAAGGCGCCGTGCGAGGTGGTCTGCCCGGTCAACGCAACGGTACACACGCATGATGGGTTGAATGCACAGGTCTACAATCGCTGCATCGGCACCCGCTATTGCTCGCAGAATTGCCCCTACAAGGTGCGGCGCTTCAACTTTCTCGACCATCAATCCTTCGACAAGGACGAAGCCGGCCCGGAGCAGGGCGTGCACAATCCCAATGTCAGCGTGCGCTCGCGCGGCGTCATGGAGAAGTGCACCTATTGCGTCCAGCGTATCAGCGCCAAGCGCATCCAGGCCCAGATCGAGAATCGCGACATCGCCGACGGCGAGGTTGTCACCGCCTGCCAGCAGGCCTGCCCGACGCGGGCGATCACCTTTGGCGACCTCAACAGGAAGGATGCCAACGTCGTTCGCGAAAAGACCGCGCCGCAGAACTACCCATTGCTCGAGGAGCTGAACACGCGGCCGCGCACGACTTATCTCGGCAGAATTTCCAACCCGAACGGCGAGTTGTCCAAGCCGGGTGAGGCGATCGATGACTGAAGCGAGCGCGAGCAGCCCAGCCGTCTTGCGTGGCCGCCACGATTTTCCCGAGATCAGCGGACGCATCGGCTCGATCGTGCTCAGCGGGCGCCTGCCGCGCCATTTCTGGACGGCATTCTTCCTCTGCTTCCTGCTCGTGCTGCTGCTCCTCTATTCCATCACCTACCTGATTTCGGTCGGCGTCGGCGGCCTCGGTATCAACATGCCTGTCGTTTGGGGCACGATGATCTCCAATTTCGTCTGGTGGATCGGCATCGGCCACGCCGGCACGCTGATCTCGGCGGTGCTGTTGCTGCTGCGCCAGCCATGGCGCGCTTCGATCAACCGTTTCGCCGAAGCGATGACGCTGTTTGCCGTCGCCATGGCCGGCTTGTTCCCGATCCTGCATCTCGGCCGGCCGTGGTTCTTCTACTGGCTGCTGCCGCTTCCCAATGTGCACATGCACTGGCCGCAATGGCGCAGCCCACTGGTCTGGGACTTCGCGGCGATCAGCACCTACGCCACCGTTTCGCTGCTGTTCTGGTACATGGGACTTTTGCCCGATCTTGCCGTCTTGCGCGACCGCGCCAGATCGAGACCGGCGCAGCTCTTCTATGGCATACTGGCGCTCGGCTGGCGCGGCTCGGCCTTCCATTGGGCGCGCTACCAGGTCGTCTATTTCCTGCTTGCGGCCCTGGCCACGCCGCTCGTGGTTTCGGTACATTCGATTGTTTCGCTCGATTTTACCTTCGCGATCACGCCCGGCTACCACTCGACGATCTTCCCGCCCTATTTCGTTGCCGGCGCGCTGCTCTCCGGCTTCGCCATGGTGCTCACCATCGCCATTCCGTTGCGCTGGGCCTTCTCAGTCGAGGACCTGATCACCGTCAGGCACATGGACAATGCCGCCAAGCTGATGATCGCCGCCGGCATGGTCGTCGCCTATGGCTATGTCTCGGAAGCGTTCTTCGCCTGGTATTCCGGGGAGCCCTACGAACGCGCCATGATGGTGCAACGCGCCATAGGCCCCTATGCGCCGCTGTTCTGGACGATGCTCGGCTTGAATTGCGGCCTGCTGCAGTTGCTGTGGTTCCGACGCATCCGCCGCAACATGCCGCTTTTGTTTGCAATCGCCATTGCCGTCAACATTGGCATGTGGATCGAGCGTTACATCATCGTCGTCACCGGGCCGAGCCGCGACTACCTCCCGTCGGCCTGGGGCGAGCAGTCGCTGACCTGGCTCGATTTCGGCATCCTGTTCGGCTCGATCGGCACGTTCTTTGCGCTGGTCTTCCTGTTCATCCGCATCCTGCCCGCAATCACCATCTTCGAGGTCGAGGAACTGGCCGAGGAGGAGGGCAAGCTCCGATGAGCCTCTACGGCCTGATGGCGGCATTTGCCGATCCGGAAGCGCTGATAGACGCTGCGCGCGGCATGCGCGAACGCGGCTACCGGCGCATGGATGCCTTCTCGCCATTTCCGTTGGAAGAGCTGGACGGAATATTGGAGATCCCGAAGACGCGACTGCCCTGGGCTGTGCTCGTCGGCGGCATCACCTGCGCTGCTCTCGTCTATGCACTGATCCTGTATTCGGTCGAAGTCGACTATCCCATCAATGTCGGCGGACGGCCGCTGCATTCCTGGCCGCCTTTCGTCGTCATCGCCTTCGAGGCCGGCATCCTCGGCGCCGCCTTCGCCGGCTTTCTGGGTGTGCTCGTGGCCAACGGGCTGCCCCGCTACTACCATCCGGTTTTCAATGCCGAGAGCTTCACCTATGCGCGTGGCGGCAGGTTCTACCTTCTCATCGAAGCGACGGATCCCAAGTACCGCAAGGGCGTCACCAAGGGCCAACTGACGCGGCTCGGTGCCGAGATCGTCGAGGAGATCGAGGCGTGAGCGCCCTGCGCCTCACACTGGTTTTTGGGGCCTTGCTGCTGGCGGGCTGCCGGCAGGACATGGAGGACCAACCACGCTACGATCCGCTCGAGGCCAGCAATCAGTTCGCCGACGGGACGTCGGCGCGAACGCCCGTGACCGGCACAGTTGCGCGCGACGCCGATCTTTCGCCGACGCTGGACAGGATTCCCTCTCCGGTCACGATCGAGTTGCTGCAGCGGGGACAGCAACGTTTCGACATCTTCTGCTCACCCTGCCATGGTCGCACCGGCGATGGCCATGGCATGATCGTCCAGCGCGGTTTTCCGGCGCCGCCGAGCTACCATCAGGACGCGCTGCGCAAGGCCTCCGACCGGCATTTCTACGACGTCATCACCAACGGTTACGGCGCCATGTACTCTTACGCGGCACGGGTGCCGCCGCGGGACCGCTGGGCGATCGTGGCCTATATCCGCGCGCTGCAATATTCGCGCGACGCGCCTGTAGCCGAGCTTCCGCAAACCTTGAGTGCGCGGCTCGAGGAAATGCCATGAGCCGCATCGAGCAAGCTTTCCTGATTGCCGGCATTGCGGGACTGGCATGTTGTGCGGCCGGCGTGTCGCTCGACGCCAGGGCGATGCTGGGCGCCTGGCTCGCCGCGGCGAGTTTCGCGCTTAGCCTGCCGCTCGGCGCCCTGACAATATTGATGGTGCATGGGCTGACTGGCGGGCGTTGGGGCGGCGCGATCCGTCAGCCTTTGCGGATCCTGGCGGCGACACTACCGCTTGCGCTGATCTTGCTCTTGCCCGTGCTGATAAGGCTCGATCTCATCTTCTCGTGGGCCGGCGCAGATTCTGCGATGCTGGCCGAGAAGGTTCGAGAGAAGCTTGTCTATCTAAACGTGCCCTTCTTCCTGCTGCGTTTCGCCGTCTGCGCCGCAATCTGGCTCGCTCTCGCTTGGATGGTGCTCAGCTCGACTGAAGAGCACCTCGCAAAGAGTGGCGATGGCAGGAAATATGCCCTCGGTCTCATCCTCCATGCTTTTGCGATAAGCGTCTTTTCAATCGACTGGATGCTGTCACTTGAGCCGGAATTCACCTCGACCGTCTATGCGCTTTGCGAAGCGTCGGCCGAAGTGGTCGGGGCATTCGCCACGGCGGTCATCGTGCTGGCGGCAAGACGTGCGGTCGAAATCCTGCCGGGCGGCGAAGAAGGCGTCGCTCTAAGCGAGGACCTCGCCAACATGTTGCTGGGTTTCGTGCTGACCTGGATCTATCTCGTCTTTATGCAATGGCTGGTGGTCTGGGGTGGCGATCTGCCCGAAGAGGTTCATTGGTACGTCATCCGCAGCGGAAGCGGATGGCAGTATCTGCTCTACCTGCTGATCGCGTTGCAGGTGGCTGCCTTCGCGGGCCTGCTCAACCGAGACCTGAAACGCAGCCATGCCGGCCTGATCTGGCTCGCTGGAATTACCTTGGCCGGGCATTTCGTTGATGTGTTCTGGCGAACACGCCCGGCGCTCTTCGCCGGCGGCCCGCTGGCGTTGTGGCATGACGCCGCTGCCTGGATTGGATCGGGCGGGCTGTGGCTGGCACTCTTCCTTTTCCTCCTTCGTCGGCCGGATCGGATCACCTGGCGGAAGCGCGAGGTGGCGCATGGCTAAGGCGCATCGCCATCCCGAGACGCGCGACGTCTGGCCACGCACACTGCTTGCGTTCGGCGGCGGGCTGCTGCTCCTTATCGCTCTCGCCGCTATCGGCATCAAGCTTGCCTTCGACACCACGCCGACCTGGCTGCCGCTAACTGCGAACACCAGTCCGGAAAACCCCGATTTGCAGACCGCGCCAAAGCAGGATCTGATCAGCTTCCGCGACGAGGAAGATCGTCAGTTGAAAATGCTTGGCTGGGTCGACCGCAACGCCGGCATTGCCCGCATTCCTATCGACGACGCCATGTGGGCGGTGGTCAGCAACGGTTTGCCGGACTGGTCGCAGCAAGGAGCCGGAGCCGCAAGCACCGAAAATTGCGCCTTGGTCACGGCTGCGGTTCCCCGGGCACCTCAGGCCCAGGATTGCCAGCAGCAGAGCAGGGCAGGGCGATGAGGAGCTTGTTGGCTGCGCTTTGTCTGTTCGTTGCCGGTACGGCGCTTGCCGCCGAACGACCGATCTTCGACCCGAAGCCCGGCGCGCAGCTAACTCTCGATCGCGAATTGGTCGATGCAAGCGGCCGGAAGCTGACGCTCGGGGAAACGCTCGGCGGGCGTCCTGCGCTGGTCATCTTCGGCTACGACAGATGCCCGAACCTTTGCGGCGTCACACAGCAGGCGGTCGCCTCTGACCTTAAGAAGACGTCGCTTCTTCCTGCCGATTACCGCGCACTATTCATCTCGATCGACGCTGATGAGACGTCCGCCGATGCCGCCGAGGCGCAAGCCGAAATCGCCTCCGCCGCCGGCCCGACGGGATTGTCCGCCTGGCGCTTCCTGACCGGCAGCGACGGCTCCGGCGCGGTGCTGGCCAACGAGGCCGGTATCACCTTCGACCGGCGCAAGGGCATAGATCAGTTCGTCCATCCGATCGCGGTCATTGCACTCACTCCGGCTGGTCGGATTTCGCAAGTGCTGCCGGCGCTGACCTTCACGCCGCGCGACCTCCAGCTTGCGCTGGTCGAAGCATCGGCCAATAAGCTCGGGGCGATCGCCGATCACGTCTTCCTGTTCTGCGCAGGCTTCGACAGTTCCAAAGGTCAGTACACCCCAGCCATCTGGGCGGCGTTGAAAGTGGCAAGCCTGGCATTGGTACTCGGCCTAGGCGTGACGGTGCTTTGGCAAACGCGCGGGAGGGGAAGATGAGCTTCGGCATTCCCTTCTTTCCGCAGGAAGCCTCATCGGAAGCCAGCCAGGTCGATGCGTTGTTTTACACGCTGCTCGCTTTCTCGGCCGTTCTCGGACTGGCGCTCACAGGTCTCGTTGTCGGGTATGCGGTGAAATACCGCGTCGGCTCGCCGGCGGATCGCACCGGCCAGCGTTCCCGCAACATGTGGCTCGAGATGAGCTGGACCATCGCCAGCCTGATCATCGCCTTCATCTTCTTCGGCTGGGGCGCGACACTTTTCGTTCGCCGCGACCATCCGCCGGCGGATGCGCTGGAGATCACGGGGCTGGGCAAACAGTGGATGTGGGAGTTCAGACAACCCGGCGGCCAGCGCGAGATCAACGAATTGCATGTTCCGGTCGGCAAACCGGTTGTGGTGTCGCTTGCCGCGCAGGACGTCATCCACTCCTTCTTTGTGCCGGCTTTCCGAATAAAGCAGGACGCCGTTCCTGGACGCACCGCTCACATTTGGTTCATCGCTACCGAGGCCGGACGCTATCACTTGTTCTGCGCCCAATATTGCGGCACGCAGCATTCCGAAATGGGCGGCTGGGTGACCGTGATGGCCCCTGAGCAGTATGCCGCGTGGCTGAACAGCCAGGGGGAGGGCGAGACGCTTGCCGCAAGCGGGGAAAAGCTGTTTCGCGCGCTGGGCTGCTCCGGATGCCACGGCGCAAGCAGCAAGGTTCGGGCACCGGCCCTCGAAGGCATCTTCGGCCGGCCGGTGGCGCTCGAGAACCAGCAGACGGTGATCGCCGACGAGCGTTATCTGCGCGACTCGATCCTCATTCCGAAGAAAGAAATCGCCGCAGGCTACGAGCCGGTCATGCCGAGCTTCGACGGCCTGATCGACGAAGGCGAGCTGCAGATGCTGCTTGCCTATCTGAAATCGCTTTCGCCGCAACCAAGCGCGGGAACAAAGCCATGACCAGTTCGGCAATGACGGGGACTTATCTGAGCGAGGGAGCCGGGCCCCGCGCGTGGCTGCTCACCACCGACCATAAGCGTGTCGCCTGGCTCTACCTGGTCTCGTTAACGGCATTCTTCTTTCTCGGCGGCGCAATGGCGGTGCTGATGCGGATCGAGCTGGCGACACCGGCCGGCGATCTCGTCTCCGACGATGTCTATAACCGGCTGTTTTCGCTGCACGGCATCATCATGGTCTGGTTCTTCCTGGTTCCGTCGATCCCGGCAACGTTAGGCAATTTCCTGTTGCCGTTGATGATCGGCGCGCGCGATCTTGCATTTCCGCGGCTCAATCTTGCCAGCTGGTATGTCTTCATCTTCGGCAGCCTGTTCGCGCTGTTTTCGGTGGTCGCCGGCGGCGTCGATACCGGCTGGACCTTCTACACGCCGCTGTCGACGCTCTATGCCAACGGCTTCGTCTCGACCGCAGCGTTCGGCGTCTTCATCGTCGGCTTCTCGACGATCATGGCCGGCATAAATTTCATCGTTACGGTACACACGCTGCGGGCGCCGGGGCTTACCTGGTTTCGCCTGCCGATCTTCGTGTGGACGCTCTACGCCACCAGTCTGGTGATGGTGCTGGCAACCCCGGTGCTCGCCGCCTCGCTGATCCTGATCGTGCTGGAACGTGTCTTCGGCATCGGCATCTTCAATCCCGATCTCGGCGGTGATCCGCTGCTCTTCCAGCATCTCTTCTGGTTCTACTCGCACCCCGCCGTCTACATCATGATCCTGCCGGGCATGGGCGTGGTGTCGGAGGTGCTGCCCTGCTTCAGCCGCCGGCCACTGTTCGGCTACAAGGCGGTGGCGATCTCGTCGATGGCGATCGCCGTCTTCGGCTTCCTGGTCTGGGGCCATCATATGTTCGTCAGCGGGCAATCGGCCTATGCCGGCGTGGTGTTCTCGTTCCTGTCGTTCTGCGTTGCGATCCCGTCAGCGATCAAGGTCTTCAACTGGAGCCTGACGTTGCGCAAGGGCGAGATCAGCTTCGAGACACCGATGCTCTACGGATTGTTTTTCCTGGGGCTGTTCACTTTCGGCGGATTGGCCGGGCTCTTCCTTGCGGCGCTGGCGGTCGATGTCCATGTCCATGATACGTATTTCGTCATCGCGCATTTTCACTACATCATGGTCGGCGGGATGGTGACGGCCTATATGGCTGGCCTGCATTTCTGGTGGCCGAAGCTCACCGGCCGCATGTATTCCGAAACCGCGGGGCGCATCGCGGCTACCGTCACCTTCGTCGGCTTCAACCTCACCTTCTTTCCGCAATATGTGCTGGGTTTCGACGGCATGCCGCGGCGCTATCATACCTACCCGCCGGAGTTCCAGTTCTGGAACGTGTTGTCCTCGGCTGGCGCAGTGGTACTGGCGATCGGCTATCTGATGCCGTTGTTCTATCTCGGCTGGTCGCTGTTTCGCGGCGCTCGCGCGACCGACAGTCCGTGGAACGCCACCGGGCTCGAATGGCAGACGAGCTCGCCGCCGCCGCCGCATAACTTCAAGAGCATGCCGATCGTGACGCGGCCGGCCTATGCCTACGACATGAAAGGGCTGGAGCACGAGCGCTTCAGCCCGCATCTGGAGGCCGGCAGATGAGCAGGACCGAAAGCGTCGCCTTCGACAGCCCGCGGCGCGAAAGGCGAGCCGACACTTTCGCGATGTGGGTGTTCATCGGTTCGGAAGCGATGCTGTTCGGCGCGATCTTTCTGGTCTTCCTCGTCGCGCACCTCGATTTCGGCCCCGCTTTCGCCGCAGCCTCGAAACATCTTTCGCTGCCGCTCGGCGCCTTCAACACCGCTGTTTTGATCACCAGCAGCTTCACCATGGCGGTGGCGCATATGTTTGCGCTTCATAGACGTTGGCGCGCGACGGTTTGGGCGCTGCTCGCGACCTCGGCGCTGGGCGTGTGCTTTCTGGTGGTGAAATCTATGGAATACGGCAAGGAAATCGCCGAAGGAATGGCGCCGCTCCTCGGCCTGCCTTTCCGCTATGAAGGACCGGATCCCGTGCATGCCGAGTTCTTCTTCAGCCTCTATTTCACGATGACCTCACTGCATGCCCTGCATCTGATCGGCGGCATCGCCGTCATTGGTGGCATGATTGCGCTCTGGCGCACCGCCAGCCCCGCCAATCGATTGCACCGGGTCGAGGCCGTCGGCCTTTATTGGCATTTCGTCGACGTCGTATGGATGTTCATGTTCCCCGTTCTGTATCTGATCAACCGATGAGCGAACTTCGCAAACTCACCTTCGGCTATGTCGGGCTCCTTGCGCTGCTGGCGTTGACGGTTGGGTCATCCTTCCTCGATCTCGGCGGCTTTAACGTCGCCATCAACCTGGCGATCGCCGCCGGCAAGGCGATCCTTATCGCGATGCTGTTCATGCATCTGACCGGCACATTGCCGCGGCTCGCCGTTGCGGCTGCCGGACTTTGGCTCGTCATCTTGTTCGGGCTGACGCTCATCGGCTCATAAGAGCCAGCCGACGGTAGGCCGGCGGATGCTAAGGAGACGCGCGGACGCAATGGGTCAAGCCGGGGCTAATTGGCCGCATGAAGCACATGCGCGCGAAGAGGATCTGCGGCACGCGTCGCTGCAGGACTTTCGCATAGACGTTACACATGGGACCAATGGGCCTTCGCTTCGCACCCGCCGCACGTACATTAGCGATCGTTAAAATCTCTTTTGCGCGCCGGAACCGGGCTCGGCAGGTGCACGTTGTTTTCGGTTAGTGTGTGACGAAAGGGAGGTATTCCGATGATTGTGAAGATGCTCAGCATAGGCGCAATAGCGTTCTCCATATTGGGTGGTGTTGCCATGGCTGGTTCCACTACTGGAACGTCCGCGCTTGATGATCCGGCCAAGATGTCGCCGTTTTTTACTGACGCCGGCATGAAAACGTTAAGGTCGGAAGGTGACTTCAAAACCGCATGGATGGCGATGAAACCTGACGAACGTACAGCGGTTTTGAAAGACTGCGGTGACGCAACGATGAATAAGGCGCATGCCGATTTCTGCGCTATGGCCAAGAAGATGGGCGGCTAACAAAGCTCCAGACTAGCCAGGAAGGCGGATCTTGCAATCCGCCTTCCTGGCGAATGTGACCGGGGGGGCCGGCGCTCACGACGAAGGGGTTCGCGTGGCCGTTTCGGGTCGCTGTAGAAGCTTGATCCCTTCGATAAGTCCCGTCATGGTTTTTGGGTGCTTGTTCACGGCAGCTGGTTCACCTCTCGGCCGAAGCGATAGAACTGCAAGCTGCCGTTAATGTCGTGGCTGAGAATGTCCTTCAGACCGCCGGCCGGCGTTGTCGGATCGAGCCACGCATCATAGTAGGTGGGCTCAACAATGAGCGGCTGGCAGTTGTGGATCTCGTTTACGGGCGCGGCCGACGGTTGGGTGATGATCGTGCAACTGGTGACGCAGCGACGAAGATGCAACCGAACCTAAGTCAAAGATGTTCGAGGCCATATTGTGGGAATCGCCTTAACACTTTGACATTATGCGATATTGCTACGTTCCATAAGACAGATTACGCGACTTTCAGCAGTAGATAGTAGTATTTATTGACAATTTTACTGTCAATCATGACTCATTCTGCAAATTTTTTCGGTTATTATAGAGCAACACTCTCATTGTTGCAACAGCATGGCTTACCGGCACCTCAGGTGAGACGGGCCTCGCTCGCCTCCCCTCCCGGCTCACTCACTTCGCGCGGCATGCAATAGACGCCCTCGGATTCCATAAGCAGCGCGCCACCCTTCAACTCGCTCAATGCGCCGACCCAGCTTGCGAATAAGTGCGGCTGGCATCCACGGCCGTCAGCCAAAGAAGAGGAAGAACGTACCACGTCGTCTGATTGCCAGGTTCTGGCCTCACTGTGCCGGTTGCGGCCGGCCGGCCCAATGCGGGCTTGCTTGCTGGTGCCACCGAGTTCGGGGCGCGGCATGGAAGACGACCTCGCGCGAGGGCCGCGAATACCATTCCGTCAAGCTCGGTGATTCCAGCTGTCCCGTTCCGACTTATGCGAGTCTGGCCGAGACCGAAACCAAGGGCGACTTCTCGCTCATCTGGTCACGCCGCACCGCAGAGTAATCCAACAAGCACGAAGCCCCACCGCAAAGACGGGGCTTCGGTATATTCAGCTCCCGGCGCCGACCTCTCGTCAGATGTCCCAGGTCACGCCTTGGCAGTCGTCTTGCGCACCTTCTTCACCGGCGACTTGATTGCAGCTGCAGTTTTTCTTGCTGCCGCCGCACGCACGACCGGTTTCCGTTTTTCTGCCGCGGCAGATATGGGCGCTGGCGCCTTGCGTCCGAGCCCAATTGATTTCGCCAAGGCCGAGTGGGTGGCCGCGTAGTTCGGCGCGACCATCGGATAGTCGGACGGCAGGTTCCACTTCTGCCGATATTGGTCGGGGCTCAGACCAAAATGCTGGAGATGCCGCTTGAGCGATTTGAATTTCTTTCCGTCTTCCAGGCAGACGATGAAGTCGGGCGTTACCGATTTCTTGATCGATACTGCAGGCTCCTGCTTGACCACCGGCTCTACAGCTGGCGTTCCGATGCCGTTCAGGGCGGCATGGATGTCGCCGATTAGTTTCGGCAATTCGCCAACCGGCAGTGGATTGTTCGATACATAGGCCGCGACAATGTCAGCCGTTATCGACACGGTATCCAGGCTGTTGCCTTGCTCGAGAGCAGTGGTCATATGATTTCCCTTTTTTGTATCGGATGAATTGAGCGACGTTTGATTTTTCTGCCCTGCCTACGACGCAATAGTACATTTCTTCGTTAAATCCACCTCTCTTGCGCAACATGACAAGAGTAAGTTTCGCTTCTGTTGTTCCATCGGCTGGGGTGCCCTTGCCGATCTCATACAAAGCGAGAAGCTTCCCTTGCTTTTCCGCCCGTTCCAGCTGTGCAGAGCAGTGCTGGCTCGCACCCTGGCTATAGAGTTTCTATCAAGGCGCAGTGTGCATGATCGCATCTGTGGGGCGTGGGAGGTTTCGAGGGAACACGATTGCTCATAGGGCAGCGTCTGCTTTGGCGAGCTTCGCCTACTCAAGCCTTGCGCCTTCATCATCTGGATCAAGGCTCGCGAGAGAAGATTATCGCCTGTGGCGACGAAGATCCCGAAAGCTTCCTGCGCAAGCGCTTGGCTGCGGCATCGGCGCCGGCGCACCGGCGGAAGTCTGCTGTTCGGGCTTCGCGCCGGCCGCTGCTCGCCAACTGTGGCTAAGTTCGCCGGCCCATCTGCTCTTCACGCCGTTCACCATCGAAGGCCTGCCTACCCATCGCAGTCCACAGGTTTCGCGCATTCTTCCCTTCATGGCTCTGCAGCTTTTCCGCCATCCAGATCAGCGCGCCGTAGATGGTGGCGCGATCGTCATTTGCCAGCTCAACAATGCCTGCCTTGACGACGAGACCGCCGAGTTCGATGAGGTGTCGGGTCCGCTTGCGTCGCTCGACCTGCCAGGTGCGCATGTCATTGCGAGCCCGTGTCGCCTGCCGGCGATTGCGGGCTGCCCGGTTGCGCTGGAGCGCTGCGAGGGTTGCGCCGAGATTCCGGAGCAGTTCGCCGGGACCGGCTCTCGAAAAACATCACCCCACGCTTGGCCCATGCCTCACGCTTTGAGGTGTCTTTCGTCTCGGTGATTGCAACCAGTGCACCGGCCAATTCGTCGGTGCTGAGCTGATCGGCGCCGGTGGCGATCACCAGCTCGCCAAGTTGCTGCACCTTTCGCGTTTTGAGCTCTCGCGACTTTTCTTCAAGCGCCTTTAGTTCGGCGTCGAAGTCACGTGGCTTGCGCATGGCTGTCTCCATTGATTGTCAATGTGGCAATGATAGGGGAGCGCCTGCCGGAAGGCTTCAGGGTTGCCGAGACAGCCCGGGACGGGCTGGTCCATCCCGAGATTTTTTCGAGGGAGGGCGCGCTTATACGTCGTGCCGACGTGCGCTTTGCCGTGCAAATGATCTGGTCGCGATGGCGATCTATCATCTTCACGTCAAGGTCATTGGCCGCAAGGCAGGCTCAAGCGCTGTCGCGTCAGCCGCCTACCGCTCGGCCTCGCGGCTGCGTGACGAGCGCATCGAACGCAGCCATGATTTTTCAGCCAAACGTGGTGTTATTCATTCCGAGGTGATGCTGCCTGAGGATGCACCGGAGGCCTGGCGCGACCGCGAACGGCTATGGAACGATGTCGAGGCGTTCGAGGTCCGCAAGGATGCGCAGCTTGCCCGCGAGGTCGAGTTTGCGCTCCCGCGTGAACTCAGCCAGGCGCAAGGCATCGAGTTGGCGCGCGACTTTGTACAAGTCGAGTTTGTCAGCAAGGGCATGGTCGCCGATCTCAATGTGCATTGGGACAGGGCAGAGGATGGCAGTCCCAAGCCGCATGCTCATGTCATGCTGACCATGCGGTCCGTGGACGAGAACGGTTTTGGTGCGAAGGTTCGAGACTGGAACGCTACCCAGCTGGTCGAGCGCTGGCGCGAGCGATGGGCGGAGCTTGCCAATGAACGCCTGGCCGAACTCGACATCGACGCCCGCATCGATCATCGCAGTCTGGAAGCGCAGGGCATTGCGCTGGAGCCGCAGACCCAGATTGGTGCGCCGGCCCAACGCATCGAGGGCAGCGGCCTTGCTGCTGGCGATAGTGAAGCAGATCGCGCCGAACTGCATCGCGAGATCGCGCGCAACAATGGCGCGCGCATCGTTGCCGATCCATCCGTGGCGCTCGACGCCATCACCCATCAGCAATCGACCTTCACCCGAAAAGACATCGCGAAGTTTGCGCATCGCCACAGTGACGGAATGGAGCAGTTCAACGAGGTCGTGGCAGCCATCAGCAACGCACCCGACCTGATTGAACTGGGCAAGGACGGGCGCGGCGAAGACCGCTTCACCACAAGGCAGATGGTCGAGACCGAACAGCGCCTTCACCGCGCGGCGGAGCGTATCGATTTGGACGAACGACACGCGGTGAGTAACGCACATCGCGAGGCAGCGCTGGCGCGGGCTGCGCAGCGCGGGTTTGTCCTTTCAGGCGAGCAGAGCGACGCGCTTGCGCATCTCACCGAGGGCCGCGGTCTTGGTGTCGTTGTCGGTTTTGCCGGAACGGGCAAGAGCGCCATGCTGGGTGTCGCGCGCCAGGCATGGGCAGCAGCGGGCTACGACGTTCAAGGCGCGGCACTCTCGGGCATTGCCGCCGAGAATCTCGAGAGCGGATCAGGCATCTCGTCACGCACTATCGCCAGTATGGAACATAGCTGGGGACAGGGCAGGGATTTGCTCACCGCGCGCAATGTCCTGGTGATCGATGAGGCCGGCATGGTCGGCACGCGCCAGTTGGAGCGCGTGCTCTCCCATGCGGCGGACGTTGGCGCGAAAGTCGTCCTAGTAGGCGATCCGCAGCAGTTGCAGGCGATCGAAGCCGGCGCTGCATTCCGTTCCATCCATGAGCGTCATGGCGGCGTCGAAATCGGCCAGGTGCGCCGGCAGCGCGAGGACTGGCAGCGTGACGCAACGCGCGATCTGGCAACCGGCAGGATTGGCGCCGCGATCAGCGCCTACGATGCGCAAGGCATGGTGCATCAGGCTGCAACGCGCGACGAAGCGCGAGCTGAACTCGTCGAGCGCTGGGACCGCGACAGGCAGGCGCATCCAGAGGCAAGCCGGATCATCCTCACCCACACAAACGACGAGGTGCGCGCGCTGAACCAGGCAGCGCGCGAGCGCATGCGCGCTGCTGGAGATCTTGGCGACGATGTCCAGGTGAATGTGGAGCGCGGTGCAAGAAACTTCGCCAGCGGCGACCGGGTCATGTTCCTGCGCAACGAGCGCGGGCTCGGCGTCAAGAACGGCACGCTTGGCATCGTGGAGGAGCTCAGCACACAGAGCATGACAGTGCGCACTGACGACCACAGGTCGGTGCGGTTCGACCTGAAAGACTACGCGCACATTGACCACGGCTATGCCGCGACCATTCACAAAGCGCAGGGCATGACAGTCGACCGCACGCATGTGCTCGCTACGCCGGGCATGGATGCACATGGCAGCTACGTCGCACTGTCGCGGCATCGAGACAGCATGGACCTGCATTATGGCGGCGACGACTTCAGTACGCGGGACCGCCTGGACCGAACGCTTTCACGGGACCGCGCCAAGGACATGGCGTCGGACTACGAGCAGATCGACCCGGCGCAGAGCTATGCCGAGCAGCGCGGGATCAGCTTTAGACAGCGCGTGGTCGAGATCGTGCGCCGGATCGTTCCGGAGAAGCTGCGCGACAGGATCGGCGGATTGCTGGAGGAGTTGCGCTCGCCCGCAGGCGGCGAGCCCGGCCAAGAACGTGGTCGGCCGGCAAGGGAAAATGTTGGGGCGCAAATCGGAGAGTCTGACTCCACGCCCGAAAGGAAAACTCCCGCCACGGGAGTGTCGCGCGACACGGATATGCCGATGGACGCGGAAGCGGCGTTGCGCAGCGCTCGTACGAAAGCGCTTGTTCGCCACGCGCGTGCTCTCGACGCGATCCTCAGTACTGGAAACTCGGACGGGCAGGGCAGTCCCGAGCAGATGCGCGAACTAAAAGAAGCCCGCGACGCTTTCGAGAAGGTGCGGCCGCATGGCTGGCGCGATGCCGAAGCGGCCTATGTGAAAAATCCCGAACTTGTCCGCGAGGCAGGGGCCGGCCGCGTCAGCCGCATCGTGCTTGCTCTCCAGCTTGAAACGGAAATTCGCACTGGGATGGACCTCGATCCCGGCCGCAGGGCCGACCGTTTCGTGGAACGCTGGCAAAAGCTCGACCGTACCGGACGGGAGCAATATCAGTCCGGCGACATGTCCGGCTACAAGTCAACGCGTTCGGCCATGTCCGACATGGCCAAGAGCCTCGAACGTGATCCGCAATTGGAATCTCTTCTCGCCAACCGCAAGCGCGAGCTTGGCATCAACATCGATTCCGGCCGGCGCCTTGGCGCGGAACTGGCATTCAGCCATGGCATCGGTAAGGGACGGAGCCTTGGGCTCTGACACCCCTCCGATTTGCCGCCGTTTTCACGCCGCAGACGGCTGAAGCGACAAACCTGATTGCGTCCAGCATTCGTTCCGTCATGTCTGGTTCCAGCAGGTGTCAATTGCAGTCAGCGAAAGGCAACGCAGCCATGCCCGAACCGGATCGTATCATTCGCCTTAAAACCGTCCTTGCCCGGACCGGCCTGTCCCGCTCGACCGTCTATCGCAAGATCGCCGAAGGCACGTTCCCAGCTCAGATCAAGATAAGCATCAACGGGGCGGGCTGGCGCGAATCCGATATCAATAGATGGGTGGGCAATCCGACTGCATGGCGAGCGGAGCGTCAGGTCTGACTGAAAGTCAGGATCTTCCGATCTCGACAAACGATCGCTTAGGAAGGGTCCATCGCACTCAGAATGACCGCTTGCGTCAGTTGCCGTCCAGTCGACGGGCAAGTCGGACGCCTGGTCCTCCTCCATTCTGTGAAATGAATTCGATCCCCGCTGCTTCCAATGCTGCGGTTAACGCTTCAAGTGTAGCCGGTCTAGGGGTCGTTTGAGAGCTCTCAATTCTGGAAAGCGTACGAACGGTCAGGCCCGATGCGTTCGCCAGGTCCTCTCTTGTCCAGTCAATCAAGGCCCGAGCCGCGCGGAGCTGCTGGGGCAATATGTCCTTTTTCATGACATTTATCTTGTTAAAAGTCACAAAAAGTGACATAAGTGACGGAGACTGTGCGGCCGCACAGGTGCTCGCTACACCTAGTGCGGCCTGACCACAACCCAAGCTGTTTGGAGCTCGGATCATGGCTGATTCCGACAATACCACGACTTTGTCTCTCGTCACCCGGAGGAGCCTACTTGGGGGAACAGCAATTGCGATTGCGGGATGGCAGCCAACAGCATTCAGACGCGACGATCTGAAAGTAGGCCAATCCGCTGACCCTGCGGTTGCAGCTTGGCGCAAATGGCAGGCTGCCCAACAGAAGACTGAACAACTGTGCCGCCAGCAGCAGAGCATGGAGAGCAAGCTTGTCGCAACGGTCGGATTGCCTTGTTCGACCATCCGGCTGCACGACGGGGACGGCGTAACGCTGCATTCCGTCGAAGCCGGAGCGCTGCCCAAACCTTCTCCTGAGGAAGTTGCAAACCGCGCGAAGGCTGAGACCGATTTGGCCGCTCATCAAGCGCGCTGGGATGCGGCCGATAGGGAGATGGGCTATTCAGCGATGTTGCTCGCCGAAGGCGAGGCTGCCGACCGAGCGGAGGAACTGCTCGAGCTGTTGTCCAGAACCCCCGCGGCCTCCCTTGCCGGCGTGGCGGCCAAGCTTGATGCCGCGTTGACGGAAGGGGAACCTTCGGAGGGCAGCAGTGTGTTTCCCTGGCCGCAGATTCGTTCGGCGCGCGACGACCTTGTCCGGATCGCCAAGGAGGCAATGCCCGAGCAAGTGTTTCCCGAAGAAATTTGTCAGCAGCAACACTGCCGAAGGCCCGGAGAGGGCGGCTTTGCTTTTGTGCGTGGCGACGATGGGACCGAGGCATGACAAGGCTCGCCTACGCATCCCAGTTCACGGTCATAAGGTTCCCAACCGTATTGCGAGGACTCTCGCGAGACCTCGTTAGCCTGGCACCTATCCGATTTCTATCCTGCAGGGTCTCAATTGCACGATCGAAGGAGCGGGCCCCTTTTATTGCCTGTAGTCATCGTGATCCTGGCCTTCGTGACGGCTGCAAAAGACAAATACAATGGTGGATTGCCCCGCGGAACCACCCCAGCGGCGACGGCGGGGGAACTTCGCAGAGCTATGGTTAAGTTCGTCGAAGCGCTTGCCGTTGCTGATGCCAGGCGCGATCATCTCATTTCAATCGGAGTTGCGGACAACCGACATTCCAAGTTTGATGCAGATCAGTGCCAGAAGAAGGGTTCCGACAGATGAGGCGGGCGGCCGTCTACGCACGCTTTTCGACAGAGCTGCAAAACGAAAAGTCCACCGAAGACCAGATTGCGCTGTGCCGTGCATATGCAGATCGCAACGGCCTCGATGTCATTGCCGTCTTCGAGGACAAGGCGCGCTCCGGTGCTTCGGTATTGGGTCGCGACGCCCTGATGCGTTTGATGGACGCGGCAAGCCAGAACGCGTTTGATATCCTGGTCGTCGAGGCGCTCGATCGTCTGTCGCGGGACATGGCGGACCTCGCGGGCATTTACAAACGGCTCTCTTTTCTCGGCATCCAAATCCAGGCTGTTCATGACGGGATTGCCGATGCAGTTCTCATAGGTATTCGTGGACTTGTCGGTCAGATGCAGAGGGAGGATGGCGCCAAAAAAGTGCGTAGGGGTATGGCCGGAGTCGTCCGTGACGGACGTCACGCGGGAGGCCGCGCCTATGGCTATCGACCTATCGTGGGCCGCCCAGGCGAACTGGAGATTGTCAAAGAGGAGGCTGAAGTCGTCCGGCGCATTTTTGCCGCCTATGTCACCGGTCGAACTCCAAGAGACCTAGCAGGCGATCTCAACCGGGATGGGATAATGCCACCGCGGGGAAAGCGATGGAACGGTTCTACCATCAACGGAAATGCACGACGTGGGGTCGGACTGCTCTTCAACGAACTCTATGTCGGCAGAATCGTCTGGAACAAAGTCCGGATGGTGAAAAATCCGGATACTGGAAAGCGCGTCTCCAGGGCAAATCCGAAGGACCAGTGGCAGACGAAAGAGGTTGCGCATTTGCGAATTGTCGATGACGGAATCTGGCAGAAGGCACAGGCTCGCAAAGGCGCAAGGGTGAACGCGCCTACTAATAACAAGCGTCGGCCGGCCCACCTGTTGTCCGGTCTGCTTCGTTGCGGAGTGTGCGGATCGGGCATGTCCGTTCACGATCGTGACAAGACGGGTAAGACGCGTCTCCGGTGCTCGGCAGTTCGTGAAAGCGGGAGCTGTTCCAACCGGCGCATCATTTATCTGCCTGAGATCGAGAAGGCGGTCCTTGATGGCATGCGCGAACAGCTGAAAGCGCCGGACCTGATAGAAGCCTACATCCGCAAATACAATGAAGAGCGTCGGCAGCTTGCTGCCCAGGCAAATGGAATTCGGACAGCACTGGAGACCAAGCGAGATCGAATTGAAGGCGAACGGCAGCGCACGATCGACCTGGTGATCAGGAGCGTCATTGCTGAAGAGGATGCAAAGCAACGTATTGCGGAACTCAAGGCACAGCTCTCTCACATCGAGGCGCAACTTTCGAATGTCGATGAGCCACCGTCGACCGTCGCACTCCACCCAGCGGCCCTGCAGCGTTACAACGAAACCGTCGATGCTCTTTCAAAGGTCTTGGCTGACCACGCAACTGCCGCCGATGACCGTGGCCCGCTCACCGAAAGCTTTCGGAGCCTTGTTCACAGTGTCACGGTGCACCCCAAGCCTGCACGAAAAGGCTTCGAGATTGAGGTCAAGGGCAAGCTTTCCGCTCTTATTGGCGGGGCTGCATTCCCCAGCGCTCGGTATACCGATAGGCACACCGCATTGGCCGGCCGCCAAATTGCCGCCATTACGTACGATAGTGGGTTTGAAGTGGTAGCGGGAGAGGGACTTGAACCCCCGACCCCAGGATTATGATTCCCGTGCTCTAACCAACTGAGCTACCCCGCCAGGGTGGCAAATGGCCCGAAAAAACCGTCCTGAATAGGATGGGTGTTTCAAGGCGTTCGCCAAGGTCGCGCGGATATAAGGTTGGGAGGGTGAGCCTGTCAAGCTTGGAAGCGGCCGAAGTGCCGGCATAATCCGGCTAGCATAATCTCATCCCGGACAAGCTTTGTCGGGCAGGCACTCAGCTCATGTCCCGGGGTTGAGTTCGGCGGGGCAGGTCGCTATGTCTCGGCCATGAAATTCTAGAGTTTGAGCGAATGAAGCCGCGCATCGCCGTCCTCGGTTGCGGATACTGGGGCAGCAACCACATCCGCACCCTCAAGGCGCTTGGCGCGCTCCATGCCGTTTCCGACGCCAACCGCGCCCGTGCCGAAGGTTTCGCCAGCGAGCAGGACTGCCTGGCGATCGAGCCGGACAAGCTGTTCGAGCGAGCCGATATCGACGCCATCGTCATGGCGCTGCCGCCGCAATTCCATGCCGACACCGCGGTGCGCGCGGTCGAAAGCGGCAAGGACGTGCTGGTGGAAAAGCCGATCGCGCTGACGGTCGCGGACGCCGAACGCGCGGTGAAGGCGGCAAAGGACAATGGCCGCGTCTTCATGGTCGGCCATGTGCTGCGCTTCCATCCCGCCTTCGAAACGCTCAAGGCGCTGATCGACAATGGCGAGCTCGGCGAGGTGCGCTACATCCATTCGCACCGGCTCGGCCTTGGCAAGTTCCATACCGAAAACGATGCGCTCTGGGATCTGGCGCCGCACGACCTGTCGATGATCCTCGCCATCACCGGCACCGAGCCGATCGAGGTCAGGGGCGAGGGAGCAGCGCTGCTCGACAACCTCAGCGACTTCGCGCATCTGCATATGCGCTTCCCGAACGGCCTGCGCAGCCATCTCTTCGCCTCGCGCCTCAATCCCTATCGCGAGCGGCGGCTGACGGTGGTCGGCACCAAGGCAATGGCGGTGTTCGACGACGTCGAGCCCTGGGAGCGCAAGCTTGCCGTCTACCGCCACGCGGTCTGGCAGGACAGCGGCCAGTGGGCCTTCACCGCCAACGAGCCTTCCTACGTGCCGGTCGGCGAGGGCATGCCGCTGACGCGCGAGCTTGCCCATTTCATGCAATGCATCGAAACGCGTGCCGAACCGCGCACCGACGGCGAGGAGGCGATCCGGGTGTTGCGCATCCTGACCGCCGGCACGGTGATCCATACCGGTTCGTCCGCATAGAGTTGTTCATCGTTTCACGAAAACGACGAACAGCTCCATTCCTTTGTTTGACGCAATTCCGGACGGAAAACCTCTGCGCACTTTTCCTGGAATGCTCTGAGGCTATCCTGAAGCAGCGGTAATCAGGTCGAGAACTTACTCGGCGGGAATTTGAGCCGGCCTTGCCGCTAGCCTTGACAGCATGGCTTCGGCCTCGGCGCCTCGTTCCGAGCGCTCGATGAAGCCGCCACCGAACACCCGCGCGTCGTTGCCGTCGTCGCAATAGAGCACGCAGGCCTGTCCGGGGGCGATACCCGATTCGCCGTCGGCCAGCTCGACCGAAGTCACGCCGTTGCGGTGATGCAGCACAGCGGGGCGCGGCGGCCTGGTCGAGCGGACTTTGGCGAAGAGCTCGATCCCACCGGCCGGAATGTCGGACAGCGGTCCGTCGCCGAGCCAGTTCATGTTGCGCAGGTAGATCTTGTGCGTCTCCAGCGCCTCGCGCGGGCCAACGATTACGCGCGCCCGGTCAGCGTCGAGATGAACGACATAGAGCGGCTCGCCGGAGGCGATGCCGATGCCGCGGCGCTGGCCGATCGTGTAGCGCAGGATGCCTTCATGGCGGCCGAGCACGCGGCCGTCGATGTGGACGATGTCGCCGGGATTGGCGGCTGCAGGCTTCAGCTTGGCGATGATGTCGGAATATTTGCCCTGCGGCACGAAGCAGATGTCCTGGCTGTCCTGCTTGGCGGCGACGCTCAGCCCCATTTCCTCGGCAATGGCGCGGACCTGCGGCTTCGACAGGCCGCCGAGCGGAAAGCGCAGGTAATCGATCTGCGCCTGCGTGGTGGCGAACAGGAAATAGCTCTGGTCGCGGTCGGCGTCGACCGGCCGGTAGAGCGCGCGATGCGCGCCATTGGCGCGCGAGCGGATATAGTGGCCGGTAGCCAAGGCGTCGGCGCCGAGATCCTTGGCGGTCGCAAGCAGATCGGCGAACTTCACTGTCTGGTTGCAGGAAACGCAAGGGATGGGCGTCTCGCCGGCGACATAGCTCTCGGCGAACGGATCGATGACCGCCTTGCGGAAGCGCTCCTCGTAGTCGAGCACGTAATGCGGGATGCCGAGCGTCTCCGAGACGCGGCGGGCATCGTCGATGTCCTGCCCGGCGCAGCAGGAGCCGGCGCGATGGGTGGCCGCGCCGTGGTCGTAAAGCTGCAGCGTCACGCCGACGACGTCATAGCCCTCGCGCTTCAGGATGCCGGCAACCACCGACGAATCGACACCGCCCGACATCGCGACGACAACGCGGGTTTCTTCGGGGCGGCCGGGGAGATCGAGGCTGTTCATCATGCTTTCACTGTGCGGCGCTCAATGCCAATGGCTGGAATATAGGTCAAGCGCCACGTATGCGCCAGCTTGCGGCCCAGGACGGGTGATCGGCAAATCAGGGCCCAGGGACCGATGTTTCAAATTCTAAACGGAATCCTAACCGGGCGTTCACGATCCTTACCTAGTGATTAGGGTTCGCTTAGGCAATTTTTAAAGCTGTGGCGGTACGGTGGCGGGGATTGGGTCTTTGAGTTTTTAGTAGAGAGTACGATGACCGATCTGGTTAGACCTAGAGTCAAGTATGTTATTGGGCCCGACGGCAGCCCTCTTACCATCGCCGATCTGCCGCCGACGAACACCAGGCGCTGGGTTATCCGGCGCAAGGCGGAGGTGGTCGCTGCGGTACGCGGCGGCCTGCTCAGCCTTGAGGAAGCCTGCCAGCGTTACAAGCTCACCACCGAAGAATTTCTCTCCTGGCAGGCATCGATCGACGAATACGGCCTTGCCGGGCTACGCACCACGCGGATCCAGCAATACCGGCACTAGGCCGGATAGCCGCAAAACAGAAAAGGGCGCGGAATTCCGCGCCCTTTCGCTTTTGCAGAAGCCTCAGACCGTCAGCACAACCTTGCCGATCGGCCGCGTGGCGAGGAAGGCGTGGGCAGCTCCCGCCTGATCGAGCGGGAAGGTCTTGGCCACGTGTGGCGTGAGCTTCCCGGCATCGACGAGCCTGGCGAGTTCGACAAGGCCCTCGCGATCGGGCACCACGGACATGCGCTCGACGCGGACGCCGCGCGCGCTGGCCTTCGCCCTGGTGGCGTCGTGAACGTTGAGCAGCGACACCAGAACGCCGCCATCACGTAGTACTTCCAGCGACTGGTCGGCATGGTCGCCGCCGATCGGATCCAGCACCAGATCGACCTTGCCGACCTTCCGGGTGAAATCGTCCTTGGTGTAGTCGATCACCTCGTCGGCGCCGAGCGAGCGAACGAAATCGAGCTTGTCCGGGCTGACTGTAGCAATGACATAGGCGCCGCGCGCCTTGGCGATCTGCACCGCCAGATGGCCGACGCCGCCGGCACCGGCATGGATCAATACGCGTCGTCCCGCCTGCAGGCCGCCGTGGCGGAGGAGGCCCTGCCAGGCCGTCAGGCCAGCCAGCGGCAACGCCGCGGCATGCGCATGGTCAATGGCGGCAGGCTTCGCGGCGATCTCGTCCGCCGGCGCCGCAGCAAGTTCGGCATAGGCTCCTGCCTGTTTGGGAAAGCGCGGCATGCCGAACACGTCGTCCCCGACTTTGAAGGCGGTCACGCCGGCGCCGAGCGCCGCGACGGTCCCCGAAATGTCCCAGCCCAGAATGAATGGCGGCTCACCGAGCAGCGGGTAGAAACCGCCGCGCACGGCGCCATCGACTGGGTTGATGCCCGCCGCCTTGACACGGATCAGCACTTCACCCGGCTTGGGTGAGGGGTCGGGCCGTTCGGCCACGAAAAGAACGTCGGGTCCGCCGACGGAAGTCTGGATAACGGCACGCATGAACGTCTCCTGTTGAGTGGATGTGCCACTATCATTTGGATAGTAATATTCTATTGTCTAGTATGTACCTTTTGTATATATAGGCACCTCATGGATAGTGAAGAAAACTCGTGCCTGGGCTATGACGCATTCCGGCGGACATGTCCGTCGCACACCGTGCTCGAGATGCTTGCCAGCAAATGGGTCTATCTGGTGGTTTGCGCGTTGCGCCAAGGCCGGAAGCGCAATGGCGAGCTTGCCCGCAGGCTCGAAGGCATCACGCCGAAAATGCTGACGCAGACATTGCGGGTGCTGGAGCGTGACGGCCTGGTGCGGCGACAGGTCTACCCGGTCATTCCGCCACGCGTCGAATATGAACTGACCGAGCTCGGCCAGAATCTGGCGGGACTGCTCACCCAGATCAGGTCGTGGGCCGAGCAGCATGCACCTGAGATCAAGGATGCCCGTTCCAGGGCGGTTGCCACAAATGAACGGGAACTAGTCGCTTAGACCTGCGGTCTTCCGCGACAATTCGGCCAGAGCCGTTCGAGCCATCGCGTGACGCGCTGCGCGGAGGCGCCGATGATGCCGGATCAGCCGATCATGGCGCTACGGCCGCCTGTTTCGGTCTCGCGGATCTTGGTGTCCCGCGATTCCAGCATTTCCGCCTTGGACAGCTCCGCTTCAGCTTCGCCGAGTAATGATTCGGCAGTGCTGCGCTGCTGGGCGAGGTCGCTTTGTGAATTCCTGAGGTTGTCGCGGCGCAGGCGCGCCGCCTTGGCGAAGGTCGGATAGGCGAAATGGTTGATGTCGGTGATGCCGGCTTTTTTCTCTTCGGCGATGATCTGCGCTTCCAGCTCGACGGCCATGCGTTCGAACTCGGCGATCATCATGTCCAGCTGCAAGAGCTGCCGCCGCTTCTCATTCACCTGAAACTGCTTCAGCCGAACGAGGTTTTCACGTGACTTCATGACTCGATACTCCGCAAACGCACAACTGCAATACCGTTCAATCCGCCCGGAACGACCCAAGCGCCGCCCGTTTCCACCGGCTTTCCCCGGGCTATGGGAAACAAAGCCCTAAAGATTTTTGCCGGCGGTAACCATTCGTTTACGGGCATTGTTAATCATACGGGCGAGGACTTAAGGCCGGGTAAAAATTCCGGCAGCGGCGGGAAGCCCGGGCCAGCGAGTCTCTGGAGTCACTTAGGCTGACTTTTTAATGTGGTGCATTAGCGATTTTGGTCTGTGATTCGTTATTAGATTCAAGTGGGTGTAGAAAGGGGTTAAAAAATCTGGTATCGTGGATGGCACGAAATTAGGATTTGTTAACCAGTCGGTGGCACCTTCTGTTCAGGCAATCACTGCTCCGGGTCCCGGACGGGTCGTAACACGGTCCGGCAGCAGAAAAGGGGAATGAAATGCGTGTTCTGCTGATTGAAGATGACAGTGCAACCGCACAAAGCATCGAACTGATGCTGAAATCGGAAAGCTTCAACGTCTATACGACCGATCTCGGCGAAGAAGGTGTCGACCTCGGTAAGCTCTACGATTACGACATCATCCTTCTGGATCTCAATCTGCCTGATATGTCGGGCTATGAAGTCCTGCGCACGCTGCGCCTCTCCAAGGTCAAGACGCCGATCCTGATCCTGTCCGGCATGGCCGGCATCGAGGACAAGGTGCGCGGCCTCGGCTTCGGCGCCGACGACTATATGACCAAGCCGTTCCACAAGGACGAACTGGTGGCGCGCATCCATGCGATCGTGCGCCGTTCCAAGGGCCATGCCCAGTCGGTCATCACCACCGGCGATCTGGTGGTCAATCTCGACGCCAAGACGGTCGAGGTCGGTGGCCAGCGCGTGCATCTGACCGGCAAGGAATACCAGATGCTGGAGCTGCTCTCGCTGCGCAAGGGCACCACGCTCACCAAGGAAATGTTCCTCAACCACCTTTATGGCGGCATGGATGAGCCCGAGCTGAAGATCATCGACGTCTTCATCTGCAAGCTGCGCAAGAAACTCGACGCGGCGTCCGGCGGCCAGAACTACATCGAGACGGTATGGGGTCGCGGTTACGTGCTGCGCGAACCGGAAGATATCCGCGTCAGCGCCTGAGCGACCTGATGATTTCAAAGAAAAACCCGGCTCAGGCCGGGTTTTTTGTTTGAAGCGGGTCCTGCGAATCAGGCGGCTATCTTCAGGACGCGGAAGCTTTCGAGCAATTGCGCACGGTTGAAGGGCTTCAGCAGATAGCCTTGAGCGCCGGCGCGCTTGGCGCGCATGATCGCTGCGACATCGACCTCGACCAGCGAGACCAGGATCTGCGGCTTGGTGGGAGCTTCGATAGCACGAATGCGGCGAATAAGGTCCACGGCCCGGACGTCGGTCAGTCCGCCATCGATGACGATGACGTCCGGCATGTCGCTGGCGCAGATTTCTGCGGCCTCGACTCCGGTCGACGCCTCGACGACAATTATGTCCGAGCCGCCAAGAATGCGTCTTGCGACCTTCCTGATGACGCTCGAATCATCGACGAACAGGCAGCGTTTCATGTCCGGGTCCTCTTTGCCATCTGCCGAACCGGCAACCTCCGGGTAACCGGAAAGCACCATAGGCCCAATCTGGTAAAGAAGCCGAAAAGCCGTTAGGTAAAGTTTTTCCAAAAAGACATGCCGCGCCGTTTTGGCCCGTGGCGCCGTTACGGCAATGGACGCAAACATTGCTGCGCCCGGGCTGCCGGCACAAATATCAGCAACAGGCGATACTTTGTCGTTTCTTGATATTAGGCAGCCGTGAGCACGATCTCGTCGGCGGTCGCGTGGATCGAGATCGTCATATTGGCCTCGCGCGCCAGAAGCAGCGTGTAATAGGGCTGGACCGAATGGGCGTCGATCGGCTCTTCCGGCTTGTGCCCGGAATGCAGTTCGAGGAATTTCGGCGGCACGCGCAGCATCGGACCGCTGGCCGACAGCGAAAAACGCGGTTCGGTTTCGAGATTTTCCAGCGTGATCACCAGCCTGCCGCCGCGCGGGATGGCCGCGTGTGCGACAAGTATGAGGTTGAGCAGCAGCTTGACCTTGTTCTTGGGTAAAAGCGCGCGGGGGCCGTTCCATACCAGTTCCGGCTTTTCGTTCTTCAAGAAGGCGATGGCCACGGCCTCGGCATCGCCAGTGTCGATCATCATGCCGGCGGAACCCGCGGCGCCGAAGGCGATGCGGGCAAACTGCAGTCGCGCCGAGGCGTTTTTGGCGCTCTGGCGAATGAGCTTCATGGCGTCTTCGTCGGCGCCGCCTTCGTCCAGCAGTTCCAGTCCGTTGTTGATTGCGCCGACCGGCGAAATGATGTCGTGGCAGACACGGCTGCAAAGCAGCGCCGCGAGATCGGGCGCGGAGAGGGTAAAGAGCTCGGCCATCGGTGAAATCCCTGCTTAAATCTCTTGTTCATGGCCGAGCGACCGTCTTCACGCCCCCCTCCACGCGAATCACGCTCTTTTCCAAGGCTTTCTGAATACACAGCGCCAGAGCGCGCATCAACAAATCCCAAATTGTCGATGGCGAAAATGGTGTGTTCACAGGGGGAAAACCCGTCTCCAGGGCGAAAGCGCAGCCTTCGAACCGCCATCTTCCTGTGAGAGCTTAATGGTTGAAAAAGGATTACGGCATAGTTTGCCCGTGATAGCCACTTTGAACGGCCGCCAAGAGCCGCAGGAGTGCGAGGCGTCGGCGAAAGTGCTCCCTGACGGAGATTGGAAGCATGTTTTCCCGATACTACGACCGGACGTTCGTCCGTGTCCTCACCATGACCATTACACTCCTGGGGGCTCTTATCCTTTCGACCTCGGCGTCAAGGGCTCAACAGTACACCGCCCAGGAGATCGTCGATTCCGGTCATAAATTTTTCGGCGAGACGTCCGGGGGGCTGGCCACAGTCGTCGAGAAGATCTTTGCCTCCTACGGGCTGCCCAACGGCTACCTGCTGGGCGAGGAAGGTTCCGGCGCCCTGATCGGCGGCCTGACCTATGGCGAGGGAACGCTCTACACCAAGAACGCCGGCGACCATAAGGTGTTCTGGCAAGGTCCGTCGCTCGGCTGGGATTTCGGCGGCGAGGGATCGCGGGTGATGATGTTGGTCTATAACCTCGACGACATCGGCAGCCTCTATAACCGCTTCGGCGGCGTTGCCGGCTCCGCCTATGTCATTGCGGGCGTCGGCTTCAACGTGTTGCAAAGCAACCGCGTGCTGATCGTGCCGATCCGTACCGGCGTCGGCGCCCGACTCGGCGTCAATCTCGGCTATCTGAAGCTCACCGAGAGGCCGACCTGGAACCCGTTCTGATCGGGTTCTGCCCGTTGCAATCGCTCGGACAGTGCTGATCGCGCCGCGGCAAGCTCTTGCCGCGGCGTTGAATTTCCGCCATGCCAAGATGACACAATCCAGCGATTGCCGCTCCGTAAAGTGGATAGCACGCCTTGGTCCAGTCGGTTCTGTTCTTCGTACTCGGTTTCCTTTGCGCCGTTTTTCTGGTGTCGCTGATCGCGCCGGCGGTCTGGCGGCGGGCCGTTGTCCTGACACGCAGGCGCCTCGAGGCCTCGCTGCCGCTGACGCCCGCCGAAATCCTGGCGGACAAGGACCGGATACGGGCGGAATATGCCATGACGACGCGCCGGCTGGAGATAACCGTCAAAAACCTGCAGGAGAAGGTGGCCGAGCAGTTGGTCGAGATCGGTCGCGGGCGCGAGGCCTTGAAGGGGCTCGCGGTCGAAAAGAAGGACAAGAACCAGGCGCTCTCCGATCTGCAGGCTAAAAATGCGGAGCTCAGGCAGCGCGAGGAGGATTTGCACCGCCTGTCGGAAAAGCATGCGCAGACGGAGCGGGCGTTGGAGAAGCGCGCGCTGGAGCTGCAGAAGCTCGAGCAGATGTATGACGACGCCAGCTTTTCGTCCTCGAACCGCCAGATCGAGCTGGTTGCACGCGAATCGGAGCTGGAAAAACTCGCCAGCGACATCGCGACGCTGCGCGGCCAGCGCAAGGAGGCAGACAGGCGAAACCAGGAGATCGCTTCGGAGAGCAGGGCCGCGCGCGAAGCGTTGAAGGCCGAGAAGCGGAAAACGGCCGAACTCGAGAAGAAGGTCGAGCGGCTGCTTGCCACGCTCGCCGACCGCGAGGAAAAGCTCGACCGGCGCGAGAAGGACCTCGCTCGACTGCGCGAACGTTCGAAGGAGACCGCCGCCGCGAACGGCGTTGCGCGGCTGGCTGCCGGCGCCGATGCGAACGGTGACGATGTCGACAGGGCAATCGCCAGGCTCGAGGGCGACCGGGAACGGCTGGAGGCAAGGCTGACGGCGCTGGCGCGCGAGAACAAGCAGCTGAAAACCGATCTTGCCGCCTCGGGGACGGCAATGTCCGAACCGGCAGGCGACGCGCGCCCCGGCGCCGGCCTTCGCGAGCAAATGAACGAACTGGCGGCCGAGGTCGTCAACCTGACGATGAAACTCGACGGGCCGGATTCGCCTATCGCCAAGGCCCTGGCAGGCGACGGGCAGCAAAATGGGCGCGGCATCAGCCTTGCCGACCGGGTAAGAGCGCTGCAGAAGGCCGGCTCGGCCAACTGAGCCCTGCGGCTATCCAGTCTAATGCATGTCGCCCAGAAGTGTGCAGCGGTTCCGGGACAACGACATGCATAAAAACAAAGACTTTAAAGCGCGTCGCCTGAATCCGTTTCAGTGCGACGCGCTTTAAGGATCCACAGCCTTCGAAAAGTGATGCAGGGCGATAGCCGACGCGGCGGCGACGTTCAGGCTGTCGAAGCCCTCGGCCATGCCGATCCTCACCGTGTGCAGCCGGGCGAGCAGATCCGGCGGCAGGCCTTCGCCTTCGGTGCCGAGATAGAGCGCCAGCCTGGACGAACGTTCCGCGGCACGGATATCGACGGTTCCGCGCGGCGAGAGGGCGAACTGGCTGAAGCCGAGCCGGTCGAGCGCCGCGATGAAGGTTGCGCTATCGCCGAAGGACGCGAAGGGAACTTTCAGCGCCGCGCCGACCGAAACGCGGATTGCCTTGCGGTAGAGCGGGTCGCAGCAGGTCCGGTCGAGCAGCACCGCGTCCGCGCCGAAGGCCGCGGCATTGCGGAAGATCGCCCCCATATTGTCGTGATTGGATATGCCGACCAGGACGACGGCCAAGGCGCGCCGGGGCAAGGTTTCCACCAGAACCTCGGCGGGTGCCGGATCGCCACGCACGCCGATCGCCAGGATGCCGCGATGCATGTGGAAGCCGGCGATCCGGTCCATGACCTCGCCGCCGGCGACATAGACCGGAAAATCCGCAGGAGCCTTGCGCAAGATCGCCTGCAGGCCGGCCAGCCGGTTTTCGAGGACAAGGGCCGACTCGGCGGCGAAGCGCCCGGTCGACAGCAAGAGGTCCAGCACCACCTTGCCTTCGGCGACGAAGCGGCCATGCCGGCCGACGAGGTCGCGCTCGCGGATGTCGAGATAGGCGGCGACGCGCGGGTCCCGGGGATCGTCGATAGGGATGAGGTTCATGCATGCCTCGCCGAGGGTTCGTCAGCGAGGTAATGAGCGACTGGAGCCGCGGGTCAAGCCCCGGCGCGGCGCAACCGATAGGCCATCTGGGAAAGATCGCCGTCGCCGAAAATGCCTTCCAGCATGCGCAGCAATTCGCGAACCGCCTCGGATTTACAGGAATAGTAAATCATCTGGCGGTCGCGCCGGGTCTCGACGAGATCGAGCGCCCTCAGCTTGGCGAGATGCTGCGACAGCGCGGACTGGCTGAGTTGCACCTTCTCGGCGATGGCGCCGACCGACATTTCGCCGTCGATCAGATGGGCCACGATCAGCAAGCGCTTTTCGTTGCCCATGAGAGTGAGAAAGGCTGCCGCCGATTCCGCATTGGCGATTAGCTTATTTGAGATCATAGATCCCCCAAGGGTCCTGGCTCATCCTGACGCCAGGGGGCAATGGCGCCTGATTCCACAATGTTCAGATGTCGATAGGCGCTGCTGAATCAGCGTCACAACAAGGGTAGATCATTTCGTTTAAATCTCAAGCGTTGCTTTCGCCGGCGCGCGATCAACTATCGCTCTTGCTCTGCCGCGCGTCCCGTCTTGGCCATCTCGACCAGCACCGAACGCAATTCACGCGCGGTTTGCAGGGGCTTGGGAAAGAAGACCCTGCAGGTCGCATCCGTGGCGGCGAGATCCATGCCGTCGGTGTCGAAGCCGGTGGCGATCCAGCCGTCGCCTTCGGCGCGGCCGAAATGACGGGCATAAAGGGCAATCGCGTCGCGATGATCGGCATTCATATGGTCGAGCGCGGACTGTTCGCTGTCGGCGAACTCTTCGACAATGGGACCGCCGGTGATGAAATCATCGCGGTCGAGAAGATAGGCCTTGCCGAAGCCGCCGTTCAGGCTGGCGCGCTCAGGCTCGAGCCGGAAGAACGAGAAGTCGCCGAGCCCGGCATAGAGCTTTGCTTTCGGATTGCGGTTGAGGTAGCGCCGTTCGGCGCGGATTTGATCGGCCGATCCCCGTTCCAGCCGCCGTGCCCGGCATGCCAGGCCGATGCGCGGATATGCAAGCGGATCACCCTTGCCGGGTTCGCCAAGCAGCAGCGAGCAGCGCGGATCGGCGATAAGCGCGCCGGTATGCGCGGACAGCATCGAGATCAGGATCAGCGGCGCGCCGTCGATGTCGGTGGCGACGCCAACCCTGCTTGCCAGCGGTGCACCGGTGCCGGGCTCGATCACCGCGAGCGCCCCGAAACGCGCCGAGCGGATCAGGGTTTTCGCCAGCCTGATCGCCTCGGCGTCGGTCTTGCGAATGACATCTTTCTTCGGCTCGGTCACAAGCTCACCCGGGATAAGTTGATTTCTATTGTCCGGTTATCGGCCGAGTGTACCCGCCTTTGCAAGGGCCTCGATTTCCTGTTCGCTCAAGCCGAAGCGGGCCAATATTCCTGCGGGCTCGCGATCGGCGGCGGTAGGCACCGCGGCAATCGCTTGGGAGCCTTGCGAGAAACGCGGCGCCGGCGCCGGACGCTCGAGCCGGCCGGACTTCACAAAGGCTTGCCTGGCGCGATTGTGCGGGTGGTGCCTGGCTTCGACCAGGGACAGCACGGGCGCCACGCAGGCATCGGTCGCGGCGAAAAGCTCTGCCCATTCGTCGCGCGTTTTCTCCCTGATCCGGCCGGCAATGGCGGCGCGCATCGCGGGCCATAGCGACTTGTCGTATTGGCCGCCGACAAAATGCCGGTCGAGCGGCAGCAGCCTGGCGAATTCGGCGAAGAAGTGCGGCTCGAGGCAGCCGACTGCAATGTGCCTTGCGTCCGCCGTCTCATAGGTGTCGTAGAACGGCGCGCCGGAATCGAGCAGGTTCTCGCCGCGCCTGTCGCTCCAGAGACCCGCCGCCAGGTAGGCGTGGATCGGCGCCGCGAGCATCGAGGCGCCCTCGATCATCGAGGCATCGATGACCTGGCCCTTCCCGGTCAGTGAACGCTGGAAAAGCGCGGCGAGTACGCCGGCGACCAGCGTCATGGCGCCGCCGCCTTGATCCGCGACAAGGTTGAGCGGTGGCACCGGCGGCGCCTCCCGCCTGCCGATCGCGTGCAGCAGCCCGGCATAGGCGAGATAGGTGATGTCGTGCCCGGCTTGGCCGGACAGCGGCCCATCCTGGCCGAAGCCGGTCAAGCGGCCATAGATCAGCGCCGGATTGTGTTGGAACAGGTCGTCAGGCCCAAGGCCAAGCCGCTCCATCACGCCGGGACGAAAGCCTTCGACAAGCAAGTCGGCGCCTGCCGCCAAGCGCAGCAACAGTTCCACGCCCGCCGGACGCTTCAGGTCGAGCTTGAGGATGGAACGGCCGTGGCGGTCGAGATCGTATTCTTCCGGCAGGCTGAGCAGCGGCTGGCCGGCGTCGGCGCGTTCGATGCGCAACACCTCGGCGCCCATCTCGGACAGCATCAGGGCGGCAAGCGGCAGCGGACCGAGCCCGGCCAGCTCGATCACTTTCAAGCCGGCGAGCGGGCCGGTCTTTTCGGTGGAAACACCGGCGCCTGTCGGCGAGCCAGTCATCCCGCTTATTTCGGCGCCATGCGGATGGCGCCGTCGAGCCGAATGGTCTCGCCGTTGAGCATCTGGTTCTCGACGATGTGGAGGGCAAGGGCCGCATATTCCGACGGCTCGCCGAGCCGGGGCGGGAAGGGCACGGAAGCACCGAGCGAATCCTGAACCTCCTGCGGCATGCCGGCCATCATCGGCGTCTTGAAGATGCCGGGCGCGATGGTGCAGACGCGAATGCCGGAGCGGGCGAGGTCGCGCGCCACCGGCAGCGTCATGGCGACAACGCCGCCCTTGGAAGCCGCATAGGCGGCCTGGCCGATCTGGCCGTCATAGGCGGCAACCGAAGCGGTGTTGACGATGACGCCGCGCTCGCCGCCGCTCAACGGATCGAGCCTGGCAGCCCGGTCGGCGACGAGGCGGATCATGTTGAACGTGCCGATCAGGTTGATCTCGATCACCCTGCGGTACTGGTCGAGCGGATGCGGTCCGTCCTTACCGATCGTCTTCACGCCGATGGCGATGCCGGCGCAATTGACCAGAATGCGCGGTTCACCAAGCTTTTCAGCCACTTCGGCGATCGCGGCCGTGGCGCTGTCGCCGCTGCCGACGTCGCATTGCACGGCAATGCCGCCGATGTCGGGCGTGACTTTTGCCGCGCGCTCGATGCTGACGTCGAGGATGGCGACACGGGCACCCTTGGCCGCAAGCGCGCGCGCCGTCGCCTCGCCAAGGCCCGATCCGCCGCCGGTGACGATCGCGATCTGGCCGTTCGGGTTCATGCAAGCCTCCCAGGATTTCGGGTTATGCTACGAAGCCTGCAAAGGAGGCGCAATCGCAATACCAGGGTCCATCGATGGCTGCGCATTGGCGGCCGGCCGCGCCAAAGCCGGGGCAAATTCTGCAATCCTTGTCGTGTCGGCGTGACAGACATCGCCGGCGAAGCGGGCGACGGTGCCTGGCTTGATTTCATGGTGCAGCAGCCGGTCGAGATCGACCGGGCGCGGCAGGGTTATCTGCCCGCGCGGAAAGCGCTTGAAGCCGAGCGGTCCGTAATATGGCTCGTCACCGACCAGAATAACGGCAGGCGCGCCGGCCTTCCTCGCCGCTTCCAGCGCAATCGCGACCAGCTTGCGGCCGATGCCGAGATTCTTGAAGGAAGGGCGCACCGCAAGCGGGCCGAGCATCATGGCGCGTCCGGCGCCCGCCGCCACACGCGTCATGCGCACGGAAGCGATCACCGCGTCGTCCTTGACGGCGACAAACGACATCGAGGGGTCATGCCCTCCCGATTCGCGGATCTTATAGGCGGCAAGCACGAAACGACCGGGGCCGAAGGCCTCGTCGTTGATGGCTTCGATTTCAGCATCATGCGCCGGGGTTTCCGGCAGGTATTTCACGTCGGCAAGGCTCATGGTCTTTGCGTTCCGGTATGCGAGGAAGGTTGCTGCAAAGCGGCAGCGTTCGCCAGTCAGCGCTTGCTAAGCGCGGGCGCCCTGTCGTCGTCGGTCAAACCGGATCGAGGCAAAGTCGAACATGGGCGCCTCCGCTAGCACCAATTTTGCGCCGCTGCAATCGGCGCTTTCGCCTTTCTTCATGTCGCTTCATGTCGTTTGACGAACTGGTTCGTCATTTGACGAACTGTTCAGCGCCTGAGGGGCTTCGCCAGTCCGGCCGTTAGCCTACATAACGCAAGCCACCAGGGAGATTTTCGTATGGGATTGCTTGTCGAAGGCAAATGGCAGGATCGCTCGCCCAATACCGACAGCGGCGGACGGTTCGTGCGGACGGAGTCGCAATGGCGCGACTGGATCACGCGCGACGGTAAGCCGGCAGAAGGCCGCACACGCGGTTTCAAGGCGGAACCCGGCCGCTATCATCTCTATGTCTCACTCGCTTGCCCATGGGCACACCGCACACTGATCTTCCGCGCCCTGAAGAAGCTCGACCGCATCATCTCCGTGTCGGTGGTGCATCACTTCATGGGCGAAAACGGCTGGACCTTCAAAGCCGAGGACGGCGCCACCGGGGACACGCTCTACGGCCTCGATTTCCTGCACCAGATCTATGCCAAGGCCGATCCGGCCTATTCAGGCCGCGTGACGGTGCCGGTGCTGTGGGACAAGCAGGAAAAGACGATCGTCAACAACGAGTCCTCCGAGATCATCCGGATGCTCAATTCCGCCTTCGACGAGTGGGGCGATGCGGGCCTCGACTTCTATCCGGCGGCGCTGCGCGCGGAGATCGACAAGATCAATGCGCTGGTCTATCCGGCGATCAACAACGGCGTCTATCGCGCCGGCTTCGCAACCACGCAGAAAGCCTATGAGGAAGCGTTCAGCGCGTTGTTTTCGGCGCTGGACGAGATCGAGGAGCGGCTGTCGAGACAGCGCTATCTGGCGGGCGATCGCGTCACCGAGGCGGATTGGCGGCTGTTCACCACGCTGGCTCGTTTCGATCCGGTCTATGTCGGACACTTCAAATGCAATCTGCGCCGCATCGCCGACTATGCGAACCTGTCGAACTATCTGCGCGACCTCTACCAGGTGCCCGGCGTCTCGGGCACCGTCAACCTGCATCACATCAAGGCGCATTATTACGGCAGCCACAGATCGATCAATCCGACGGGAATCGTTCCGCTGGGGCCGGAACTCGACTATGCCACGCCGCATGATCGGGGCAGGTTCAGGAAGGCTGCGTGACCTGATCTAACGGAAGGCCTCGGTGTCGGTCCGGGTTCGTCTGGCAAGTTCGGCTTTCAGCAGAGTCTTCCCAAATCGGCTCGAGTACCAAGCGGCATTCAAGCCAAACGTCAGCAGGAAAGCTAACAGAACGCTTCCAACCCACACGGCCAGGGGAACGCTGCTCAGGTCGCGCTGCTTCGCTTCCCCTACGATGGCCAACCAACCCAGCGGCGCCGAAATCAAAAAGGCTGCCAGGGTCGAGAGAAGAACTGTCGTCCAATATTCCCTTCGATTGAACAATCGGCCGTTTCTTCTTATGAAGTTATAGAGCGCAATGTTGGCCGATCCGAAACTTATTGCGAATCCTGCGGCTTTGCCGAGTGCCTCTGACAACGTTGGGATGAGGACCACCAATATGCCAAGCGCAATCGTCAACGCCACCATCGTTAGAGTATAGTATCCAACATAAGGCCAGACGTTTACGTAAGGCTCATCGCCGTTGCTCATGTCTTTCCCCCAAGCTCCAAAATCACCCGAAGTAGACCATAGGGTTTCGACGAAGGAGAAAGCAAGCCTACCAATATGCCGAAGCAGGCCGACTCTCAAAAATCTCAGCCAACCGTCGCCTCGTCGCCGGCGTCGTATCTTCCGGCAGGCGTTCAAGCGGGAAAAATCCCGCCTCGGCGATCTCATGATCCGGCAGTTTCGGCGCGGTCTGGCTGAAGGCCTCGATCAGATACAAGCCGACGTGGTCGCGCCGACTGGAGCGGCGGTTGAAATGCATCGACTTGAACGCCGGGGGAGCGGTGAGGGCGATGTTGCCTTCCTCGGCGAGCTCGCGCGCCAACGCCTCTTCCAGTGTCTCGCCCGCTTCGACGCCGCCGCCCGGCAGTTGCCAGCCCGGAACGTAGGTGTGGCGGATCAGGAAAACCGAATTGGAGGCACGGTCATAAACCAGCCCGCGCACGCCAAGCGTCATCGGCCGGCGCAGCAGGAAATAGAAATGGAACAGCCGCGCCCGCAGCCCCGGCCAGCCGGTCTGGCGGAATACCTCGTCCGGATCGGCTCGGCCATTCATCCAACGATCCCCAGGCGAACAGCAAACGGTGAGTGGAAAGCGTCGTCGGCGTCGCTTAAGAAGGGACGATGTTCAGGCTCGCGCATATTTCCGATGCTCATCTGGGACCGCTGCCCGATGTAACCTATCGCGACCTCGCGTCCAAGCGCGTGCTGGGCTATGTCAACTGGCAGCGCAACCGCCGCCGCTATATGCATGACGCGGTGATCGACACTCTCGTCGCCGACATCAAGGCCAGCGCGCCCGACCACCTCGCCGTCACCGGCGACCTCGTCAACCTGGCGCTCGACGGCGAGATCGAGATGGCGAAGCACTGGCTGGAGACGCTTGGATCGCCGTACGACGTTTCCGTGGTTCCCGGCAACCACGACGCCTATGTGCCGGGCGCCTTCGACAAGGTCTGCCGGGCGTGGGCTCTCTGGATGACGGGCGACGGGGTCAACAGCCCGGTCGACCGCAATTCCTTTCCGTATCTGCGCGTGCGCGGCAACGTCGCGCTGATCGGCATCACCACGGCGCGCGCCACCGCGCCCTTCATGGCAAACGGCTTCTTCATGGAGGGGCAGGCCGAGCGGCTCGGCCAGATTCTCGACGATACGTCGAAACAAGAGCTGTTTCGGGCCATCATGATCCACCACCCGCCGGTGCGCGGCGCGGTCCCGCAGCACAAGCGGCTGTTCGGCATTGCCCGTTTCCACAAGGTCATTCGTCGGCATGGCGCGGAACTCGTGCTGCACGGCCACTCGCACCTGCCGTCCTTGTTCACCATCGGCGCACGTGGCGCCAAGGTGCCGGTGGTCGGGGTTGCCGCCGCTGGCCAGGCGCCCGGCGGCAAGCACCCGGCGGCGCAGTACAACATGTTCGAAATCGATGGCGAGAAGGGTAGCTGGCGTCTTCGCCTGATACGCCGCGGCCTGACCGGCCCGGCTATCCCGCCTTCGGACCTTCAGACCATGGACCTCGACGTACCGGCCGGCGCGGCGCGCCGGATAGGGCAGCTCGCAGTTTAATGCATGTCGCCCAAAAGTGCGCAGCGTTTAATGCATGTCGCCCAGAAGTGCGCAGCGGTTCTGGGACAACGACATGCATCAAAACAAAGACTTAAAGCGCGTCGCTTGAATCCGTTTCAGAGCGACGCGCTTTAGACGCGACACGCTTTAATGGGAACGGCGGACTGACCCGTCTCTTTGTTTTGATTGCGGACGCAGGGCTACGGCGAAGGGGCCGAGCCCAACCGTTTCACGCTTCTCCTGGAATTGCCCGGGTCAGAAGCTGATCTTCATCTGCATGATGCGGTCCCAGAACAACGCCAGCGAAATCGCCAGACCGACAAGGGCGCCGGCGGCGATGAGGCCGAGGCCGGCGAAGAAGGTCGTCCAGCCGTTGCGACGGGTCTCGGATCGAATAGGCGGCTCCGCTTCCTGGACCACAGGACGATGCAGGCCGGGAACGGCGCTCTCCATGCCGCCCTCCATCATATGCTGCCGCTCGACGACACGCTCCGCCACATAGCGCGTCACCGCATCGGCGACGGTTTTCATCTCGGTCGATTCGGCCAGCACCACGCGGCCGACGCGGGTATCCTTGAGAAAGCGGTAGGTGCGGCGGTCGCGTCCCATGGCGACGTGGCTCACCGCATCGATCCATAGCCGCGGCTGCAGGCCCGACGAGACGGCGAAGTCGAAGCTGTCCATTTCGGCCGGAACATCGGCAAAGACCGGGGCAAGCTCGGCTGCCAAGAGATCGAGCCGCATGCGGTGCGCCTCGCGCATGTCGACGACCACGTCATCGCGGTCGGCGAAGGCGTTCTTGACGTCGCGTATGGCGTCCGAAAGCTTTCGCGACGGCTCGGCCGGGGTGATTTTGTCGCCTGCATCCTTCATGGCGGCAGCCTCGCTGTTGGTTAACAGCGAGTTAACACAGTCGCCGGCAAAATGCACTGCCGACGACAAGCCACACGACTGCTTCGATCCAGCCGGAGACCCGTCATGGATCTTTTCGGGTTGGTCCGGAGCCGGCAGGGAAATCGCTTTGCAATCAGCTCGCAGCGGCACCCAGCACCGGACGCAACCGTCTGGCGCGCCGTCGCATGTTGCGGCGCACGATCTCGGCAACCAGGTCCGGAGCTTCCTCGACCAGCATGTGACCCGCATCAAGCACATGGTGCAGATGGAAGTGCGACGGCAGGGTCTCGGTCTGCTCGACAGGCAGGAGCGGATCCTCCGCTCCCCAAACAACCATCACCGGCATGTCGAGCGTATCCAGTTGTGCGCCGGGGATGACCCCTTGCCTGTCATCCCTGGTCATCGCTGCGGCCATATCGATCAGCGTCTGCAACTGGCGCGGCCGTTTGCGCATCCGGCTGAGGGCATCCACGACGTGGTCAGGCGGCACGCTCCGCGGGCCAGACATGGCTGCAAGGCACGCGCGGACCTGCTTCCTGCCAGCTGCGGCAGCGTAACGGCGCAGCAAGGCTGCGTTGATTTCCTGGCCGAAGCCGCCGGGCGCCAACAGCGTGAGCGAGGCGACCCTGCCGGGGTCGGCAAGCGCCATCAATGTCGCGATCGCGCCGCCCATGGAATGACCGACGAGATGGACCTTGACCAATTGGCGGGCGGCAAGATCGTCGAGGATGGCTCGCGCGGCCGGCTTGGCGCCGCCCATGCCATCCCATTCCAGCGAATGACCATGACCCGGCAGATCATAGGCCAATACTCTCGCCTCCGCGGTAAGCGACGCCACAACGTCACGCCAGATCTCACTGCAAGCTGCGAAGCCGTGCAGAAAGACGATCGTCCTGGAACCAGCGCCGCCTTCGACGGCATAGGGGAATGGAGGCATGAAAATGGAACGCTGAGCAAGGCAGGTAGCTATTTCAAATTGTGGCTGAATTGCTCCCGATCGAGACCGATGGCCAGTAAAATTTTCGCGACCGAGGCCATTCGTACGGTACAATACATTAGCATATCATAATATTTTCAGAATTCCGGTATCATACTTCCGCGCTCCGGGGATCGAGTGGCCCAAACACGGACGGAAGGCGGGCATAAAGCGCGTCGCGTTGAAACGAATTCCGCTGACGCGCTTTTAAGTCTTTATTTTTGATGGCATGTCGTTCCCCAAAACCGCTGCGCACTTCTGGGCGACATGCATTAGCTCGGGTTGCCGATCCCTGCAGCATGCAAGGATTGCACCAGCCGATCGGTGAGATCGGCTGGGTATTTGCGGTCGGCGAATGTCGCGCGCGGGTCGGCGGCGAACTTCGGGAATTCGGCGGTGAGTTCGTTGGCAAGCTCGTTTGCCAGCTTGTCACGGCCCGAAATCCTGGCGCCGATCAGGCGCGCGGCCAGATAATGCGGCTTGGATGCCGTCGTACGCAGCGACTCGCTGGCGGTAGCGGCCTTCTTCAAGTCGCCTTGCATGAAGGCTCCGACGAACAGGCCATAATCCCACCATGTCGGGTGGCCGCTGAAGGCTTCGACCGCGCGGCCCAGGATCGGCGTTCCCTCGTCATACTTGCCGGCGAAGATCAGTCCGTAGCCATAGGCTGCGGCCATGCCGAGGTCGTATGGGTTGAGTTCGTAGGCCTTGCGCATCCATCGGGTCGCTTCGTCCGTATTGCCCAGGCGGCTGTTGAAAAAGCCGTAAGCACGGTGCGCGTGCGGGCTCATCGGTCCCATCTGAATGGCGCGATGGCCGAATGCCATGGCCTGCTCGATGCTGGCGCCGGGCGGGTAGGTGTAGTGGTTCGTCGCCGCTTCCAGATGCAGGGAGGCGAGCTCGGAATAGACCAGGGACGACTTGGTGTTCTCGCCGACCAGCTTCTCCAGGCAACGATAGGCGGCCTCGTGCGTCTTGGCGCTCTGGTCGAGATAGTACCGATCGCTGAGCACCAGGCATCCGATCTGGCTCGTCCGGACCCCGCTTTGATCGATATAGCTGTAGATCGCGCCGGACGCTGGAATGGTCGAGGTCAGCAGGCCGGCGATGCTGCTTTCGACAGCCGAAGGCGCGGTGTCGGTAGAGGTAAGGTTGCGCGACAACAGAACCCGGCCCGTCGCAACGCTCTGCAATTCGACCGTGACGTCACCGGTGGCGGGCCCTGGAACAACATCGAAGACGAAACTGATCGGATCGGCGGACCGGTCGCGCGTTGAATCCGCATCGCGCCCGATGAAATCGATGGTGTCGAAACCGGCTAGGCCGGCGCGCAGCGAGGATGCGACGCGAGCCGCCTCCGCTCCATCGGCTTTCACGGCAATGTAGATCAGCGGCAGGGAGTCGAATACCGGCTGGGCGGCGCCGCCTATAGCCGCCGTTTCGACCGTCGCGGCCGCGTCGCCGCCAAGGAAGGCATTGCTCTGACGAACGATGAGCACGCCGAGCATGACAATGACAAGAACCATGGCAGCCCAGAAGAATCGCAATTGCCGCGTGAGCGACTGGGCAGGCGCCGCCGGCGCCATGAGCGCCACGGGCTCGCCCGGCGCGGGGCTATCGAAATATTCGGTTGCGGCAGGAGCGGCTTCGGCCGATGCGTCGGGGCGCTGCGCGATGTTGCCGGTAGTGGACCTGGCGTCGCGAGGCAACCGGATTGCGTTCAGCTCGTAGGAAGGGACATAGCCGCCGCGCGGAATCGCGATGCGCACCGGCTCGGCGACACCTTCATTGGCGAAATACTGCTCCAGGAGTTCGCGCAGGCGACCGGCCTGGACCCTGACCACGGCGTCGGTGGAGGCGTCGAAATCGCCGTCCTTGCCGAAGACGTCCATGGCGATGGAAACGCCCTTCAGCCTGTCCGCTTCGCCGGCCTGCTCGCGTTCGACCAGATAGCGTAAAAGCCTGCGGGCACGCTCGGAGCGTCCGAACGTTTCGCTGGCAAGCAGTCGCTCCAATGTCTCGCGCACTGCGGGGGCGGCAGGCGGGGCATGCTCCAAGTGTCGAACCTTTCGAAGTCGGCACAGGTTAGGGAGCGATCATATAGTGCTCACGCCGGCGCACAAGGATGCTTCTATTATGCGATCGCGTAAGCCCACTGAAAATTCCCCCGCCGGTTAACGAATGGCAGGCTTTGGCGTCCGTCTTTGAAGCGCGTGCGCCACGCTCCATAGCTGGATCAGATCAGGCGGCCTAAAGCGCGTCGCGTCGAAACGGATTCAGGCGACGCGCTTTTGAGCCTTTGTTTTGATGCATGTCGTTCTCCCAACCGCTGCGCACTTTTGGGCGACATGCATTAGAGCGGCTTGCCGTTTCACGGAAACGGCAAACCGCTCTATCTCTTTGTCTTATCGCAATTCCGGACGGAGGTTACGGCGAAGTCGCCAAGCCTGACGCTTCACGCTTTCCAGGAATTGTCTAGCGGCCGATGATCCGGTTGGCGGCCGAAACAACGGCCTCCAGCGAGGCGGCGACGATGTTGGTGTTGATGCCGGCGCCGAACAGCTTGCCGCCCGGATACTCCATCTCGACATAGGAGATCGCCGAGGCATTGGAGCCGCGCTGCAGGGAATGCTCGGAATAGTCGAGCACCGACATGTCGACACCGACATGACGCGAGAGCGCGTCGACAAAGCCGTCGATCGGGCCGGTGCCGGAGCCGGTGATCGTCACTTCCTTGCCATTGTCGATGATGTCCGCCTCGACCATGCGGCGGCCCTTCACCTCGGTGTCGGGATAGGTGCGGTGATCGAGGAATTTCAGCCGCGCGCCGGGTTGGTCGACATAGGTTTCGAGGAAGCGCTCATGGATGCGCTTGACCGGCACTTCCTTGCCTTCCGCATCGGTGATGGCCTGGATCGCCTGGCTGAACTCGATCTGCAGATTGCGTGGCAGGTTGAGGCCGTAGTCGGCATGCAGCACATAGGCGATGCCGCCTTTGCCCGACTGCGAGTTGATGCGGATGATCGCCTCGTAGGTGCGGCCGACATCCGCCGGATCGATCGGCAGATAAGGCACTTCCCAGATCGGCGTGTTGGCCTTCTTCAGCGCCTTCATGCCTTTGTTGATGGCATCCTGATGCGAGCCGGAGAAGGCGGTGTAAACCAGTTCGCCGACGTAGGGATGTCGCTCCGGGATCTTCAGCTGGTTCGAATATTCGTAGACATCCTTCATCCGGTTGATGTCCGAGCAGTCGAGCTCCGGATCGACGCCTTGGGTGAACATGTTGAGCGCCAGCGTGACGATGTCGACATTGCCGGTGCGCTCGCCATTGCCGAACAGCGTGCCTTCGACGCGGTCGGCGCCAGCCATCAGGCCGAGCTCGGTGGTGGCGATGCCGGTGCCGCGGTCGTTATGCGGATGCAGCGAGACGATCAGGTTCTCACGGTTGTCGAGGTTGCGGCACATCCATTCGATGCGGTCGGCATAGATGTTTGGCGTCGACATCTCGACCGTCGAGGGCAGGTTGATGATCAGCTTGTTGTCGGGCGTCGGCTTGACGATCTCGGTGACGGCGTTGCAGATCTCCAGCGCGACGTCGAGCTCGGTGCCGGTGAAGCTTTCGGGCGAATATTCGAAGCGGTAGCCGCCGCCGGCCCTGGCGGCCATGTCGGTGATCATCTTGGCGGCGTCGGTGGCGATGCGCTTGATGCCGGCGACGTCCTTTTCGAAGACGACGCGGCGCTGCAATTCGCTGGTCGAATTGTAGAAATGCACGATCGGGCGGTGCGCGCCCTTGAGCGCCTCGAAGGTCCGGGTGATCAGCTCGGGCCGGCACTGCACCAGCACCTGGAGCGACACATCCTGCGGCACGCCGCCTTCCTCGATGCACCAGCGGGCAAAGTCGAAGTCCGTCTGCGAGGCCGAGGGGAAGCCGATCTCGATTTCCTTGAAGCCCATGTCGATGAGCAGCGCGAACATGCGCGCCTTGCGCTCATGGCCCATCGGATCGATCAGCGCCTGGTTGCCGTCGCGCAGGTCGACCGAGCACCAGATCGGCGCCTTGTCGATAATTTTGTTCGGCCAGGTACGGTCGGTCAGGCCGACGGTCGGGTAGGATTGATATTTACGTGCCGCATCCGGCATGTGGCCGGCCGCGCGCTTCCGGCTTTCAGCCTCGCCGGTGCGGATTTCTTCTCGTGCGTTCATCGTCATTTCTCCCGGCGGCCCGCATGTCCGCTTCAGGCGGATCGGTGGCGAGCGTCGCCTTTACCAAAAATTCGTTCGCTTGATGTGACTTTGCCAAAGTCTGGCCAAGGAGCATGCGCCTTAGGCGGCGGTTTCGACCGCCGGGCGCTCCTTCAGCGAACCCGGCGATCGCCGATAAGGCCGAGAAGAAGCAGGGTCGAGGCGAGCGCGCGCGCGGTCTCGCCGGCAAAGCCGGTGCGAGGAGAAGCGACGGAGCGGACGCGCGTGGTCATGGCGGTTCTCTTACAGGAGCGGCCCGGCGGAGGCAAGCGGGACGCATGGGCGGAACGCATGGACGAACGCATTGTGTCCAATAGATCGCCGATGCGGATAGTCTTCCCCGCGCCTCGCAAATGCGCCAGACTTGACCACGAAGACTTGACTACGAAGGCTTGGCTACCGCGCGAAGCTCCGGGGAGGGGCCGTCCATGAATTTCGTGTTCTTCTCGCCGCATTTTCCAGCCAATGGCACCGATTTCTGCGACCGGCTGAAGAAGGCCGGCGCCACCGTGCTCGGCATCGGCGACGCGCCTTACGAGACCTTGAACAGCAAGCTGAAGGCGGCGCTTTCGGAATATTACCGCATCGCCGACATGGAGGACTACGATGGCGTCTTCCGCGCGATGGGACACTTCATCCACAGATGGGGCCGTATTGATCGCTTCGAGTCGCTCAACGAGCATTGGCTGGAGCTTGAAGCCAACATCCGCACCGATTTCAACATCTTCGGCACCAAGCTCGACTTCGTGAAGAACCTGAAGCGGAAAAGCCGCATGCGCGCCTTCTTCCGCAAGAGCGGCGTCGAAACCATTCCGCAACGCAAATGCTCCGACCGCGCGGGCGCCATGACCTTCATCCGCCGGGTCGGCTACCCGGTGGTGGTCAAGCCGGATTCGGGTTCCGGCGCCTCCAACACCTTCAAGATATCGAACGCCAGGGAACTCGAGCAGTTCTTCAGGGACAAGCCGGAGGGCGTGACTTTCGTCATGGAGCAGTTCATCGAGGGGCTGGTGGTGACCTTCGACGGACTGGTCAATCGGGACGGCGAGGTGGTGCTGGCCGCCAGCCACCGTTACGATCAGAGCATCATGGACGCTGTCAACCGCGACCGCCACATGAGCTACACCTGCTTTCCCGAGATCACGCCTGCGGTGGAGGAGGCGGGCCGGAAAATCCTGAAAGCGTTCGATGTGCGCGAGCGCTTCTTCCACATCGAGCTGTTCGAAACCAAGGACAATCGCGTCATCGCGCTCGAGGTCAACATGCGCCCGCCGGGCGCGTGGATGACGGACGCCATCAACTACACGTTCGACATCGACGTCTATGCCGCATGGGCCGACATGGTGGTCAAGGATGCCGCCGGCGGCCCCTACAAGGGCAAGTATTTCACCGCCTATGCCAGCCGCAAGCGCCATATCGACTATTTGCACAGCCATGCGGACGTGCTAGCCGCTCATGGCGACAAGATCGTCCATCATCAGGCCATCGAAGACGTTTTCAGCCGCGCCATGGGCAATTACGCCTATCAGATGCGTTCGAAAGATCGGAAGGCGCTGCGCCAGGCGGTCGACTATATCCACGCGGAAAAGGCCTGAACCGATGGACGTCTCCTATCACAAGGGCCATGCCCGCAATCTCGGCCGCGATATGGAATACAAGCGCTACGGCCATGCCGGGCGCCCGGTGGTGGTGTTCCCGACCTCGCAGGGGCGGTTCTACCAGTTCGAGGATTCGGGCGGGGTCGCAGCACTTGGCGAGTTCATCGACACCGGCCGCATCCAATTGTTCACGCTCGACGGCATCGATTCGGAATCCTTCTTCGACAAGCATGCCGATGCGGCGCATCGCATCGCCCGCCACGAGGCCTATTTCCGCTATGTGCGCGAGGAGGCGCTGCCGGAGCTGCAGGCGATCGCCGCCAAGGCCAATGGCGGACGCAGCCTGAAGCCGCTGTTTTGCGGCTGCTCGATGGGCGGCTACCACTCGTCGAATTTCGTGTTCCGCTTTCCGGAACTGGCGAGCGGCGTGATCTCGCTGTCCGGCGTCTATTCGGCCCGCGATTTTTTCGGCCGGACGCTGGAGGGCAACATCTATTTCAACTCGCCGCTCGACTATCTGCCCGGCATCGTCGACCAGAAGCTGCTCGGCCGGCTCAGGGCGCTGCGGCTGATCTTCTGCTGCGGGCAGGGCGCCTGGGAAGAGCGCATGCTGGTCGAGACGCGCGAACTGGAACAGGTGCTGCGCGACAAATCCATTCCCGCCTGGGTCGACTATTGGGGCGGCGACGTCAGCCATGACTGGCCGTGGTGGCACAAGCAACTGGTCTATTTCTTCGGCCGCTGGCTGGATGACGACCTGATGCACAGGCTCGACTAGGCTATGCCTATTCAGGTGATGCCGGCCTGACCTGAATCTCAACACACCTTAAGTGCACAGACCAATGACCACGCCCGATCCGATCCGCCGTTTTGTCGAAGCCACCAACGCCGGCGATACCGAGGCCTTTCTGGACACTTTCACCGACGACGCGTTCCTGAGCGACTGGGGTCGCGATTTCCATGGCCGCGACGGGGTCGCGCGGTGGAACCAGTCGGACAATATCGGCGCGCAGTCCAATCTTCGCATCGTGCGCGTCGCGGAGCGCGACGGCGTCTACCATGCCCGCGTCGCCGTGACCGGCAATGGCTTCAACGGCGAGGGCGACATGGCCTTCACGCTCGACGGCGACCGGATCGCAAGCCTGGTCATCAGCTGAGGCCGGAGGCGCCGCGCCGCTTCTTCAGTCTAGTCTTCAAAAATATGACTTTTGTAATCATGTTTTTATGGCAATGCCGCCGATGCTGTGGCATGCCGGCGCCGTGGCGGCATCGAGCTTCGGCCGATGCCGTCGCAATCGGTATCGAAGGGCCCGGCGATGGATATTTTGAGCGCGCAAACCCGTATCCAAAACGATGACATCCGCGCGGTGATGGACAGGCTGCGCGAGGAGCACGGCGACAGCGAGATAGACACCGGCGTTACCGGCCAATGGGAATTTCGCATGCATTACGGCTCGTTGAACGCCGTGTTCGACGACAGCGGCGTGCTGGTCCGCGTCGTGGCGGAGGACGAGACCTGCCTCTCCTACATGAAGATGATCTTTGCCGGCCACATTGCAGCGCATCTGCGCACGACCGAAGGCCTGCGCTGGCAAGGCGACGGCGAGGATGCCGGCACGCCGGTGTTCTTCCGCGAGATTTCGGTCCTGTCCTCGACGCGGCTGTCGCCACATATGCAGCGCGTGCGCTTCTCGGGCCGCGACCTCGGCCGCTTCGCCCATGGCGGGCTGCATGTCCGGCTCCTGCTGCCGCCGGCCAGACGGCACCCGGTTTGGCCAAGCATGGGCGCCGACGGCCTGATCGTCTGGCCATCGGGCGAGGATGCGCTGACCGTCCGCGTCTACACGATCCGCGCGCTCGACGCGGCGAGCGGCTGGCTCGATGTCGACTTCGTGCTGCATCCCGGCGCCGAGACGCCGGCTGCGACCTTTGCCCAGAACGCACGCTTCGGCGACGTCATCGGCATGATCGGCCCTGGCGGCGGCGGCGTGCCGGAAGCGGAAAACCTGCTTCTCGCCGGCGATGACACTGCGCTGCCGGCAATCGGCAGGATCCTCGAAGAGCTTCCGCCGTCGACCCGCGCCGAGGCCTTCATCGAAGTCGATGGTCCGCAGGACCGGATCGCATTGGCGACGGGCAGGAACATTGCCATACATTGGCTTTACCGGCACGGTCGCGAAGCAGGCACTGCCGGCCTGCTGCCCGCGGCGCTGCGCGAGCGCGGCCCCGCAGCCGAAAATCTCTACGTCTGGGCCGGGTGTGAGTTCACCGACTTCCGTGAGATCCGCAGGATCGCACGCAAGGAGTGGGGACTGCCGCGCGACCGGCACCTGGTCACCGCCTATTGGCGGCGCGATGCGCAAGGCGAGGACGGGGCTGGCGAGGAGTAAGGTTGCCGTTTCTCAGTCGCGATCGCTGACCATGGCGATCGCCGGCGCCGCCAGCAGCGCGACCACGCCCGCGCCGCCGAACAGCACGCCATAACCCAGATGCTGCGCCGCATAGCCGGCCAGGATGCCGCCGGCCATGCTGACCAACGCGTCCATGCATTGGAAAAGCGTGAAATCGACCCCCGCCTGCCTCGGATCCGACCAGCGCATGAACTGCGCATAGAGCGCCACGAAGCCGAGCGCCATGATGCCCGAGGAGCTCAGCATCGCTATCGCCGCCAGAGGGCCCGCCGGGAAAGTGCCCGAAAGCGCGAAGGCCGAGAGAGTGAACAGGGATCCGGCCTGCAGGACGAGCGCGAGCACGAGGACGCTGCGCGTGCCCAGCCATCTGACGAGAGCGCCGCCGGCAAGTGCTGCCGCTCCGCCGAGAACCATGCTGCCGGCGCCGTTGACCAGCCCGATCGTGGAAAGGCTGAGCCCGGCATCGACGAGAAACGGGCCGAGCATGGTCAGCGCCGCCTTCTGCGCCAGCACATAAATCGCCGACGCCGCCAGGCCGCGGCGTATCTGCGGACGTCGCAACGCCGTGGCAAGCGAGGGCACATGCTCGCGCACTTCCTCGCGCGATTTGGCGGCGATGCCGAGCAGGAAGGGGAGGCCGAGCAGCACAAGCAGCGCGGCCATGGCCGAGACCGCCGCGCGCCAGCCGTGGATTTCGACCAGATAGAGGAACAGGCCGGCGCCGATCGCGGAGCCGAGGTAGGCGCCGCCGACCTGGGCGGCATTGCCCCAGCCGAGATTTCGGCCGGCAAGGTTCTGCACCGCAAAGCCGTCGCAGGCGATGTCGACTGTGGAGGCGGCAAAGGCGATCACCGTCAGGCAGGCGACCACGGGCCAGAAAGCGGCCGGGCCGAGCTGAGCCACGGCCAGCAGCCCGGCGATGGAGACTAGGCCGCCGACAAGGACGATCGCGCCGGTGCGGCTCCTGCCAGCCGGCGGAAGCCGGTAACGCTCCACCGCTGGCGACCACAGGAACTTCAGCGCCCAGGGCAGGGCGATCAGGGTGAGCAGGCCGATGCGGTCGAGCGGCAGGTCCTGGTCGCGCATGACGGCCGGCAGACCCGTCCAGGTGATGCCGCCGATCACGCTCTGCGCCACGTAGAGGCCGCCGATCGCCGCAACGATGGCGGCCGGCGACGACGCGGCCCGGTTCGAGACGGAAACCGACATCAGAAGCGGTAACGCAGGCTGCCGAACAGCGAGCGCCCTTCGTCGCGATAGCAATAGCCGGCCGAGCAGATCGTCTGCTGATTGTCGAACAGGTTCTTGGCATTGACCTGCAGCTTCACCCCTTCAAGCTTCGGGTTGCGGTAGCCGAAATCATAGGACAGCGAAGCGTCGACGAAGGCGCGGGCGTCGTTCTTGAAAGAGTTGGTGTCGTCGCCGTAGCTCGCGCCGGCGAAGCGCACGCCAGCGCCGAGCCCAAGCCCTTCCAGCGTGCCGTTCTCGAATTGATAATGGCCCCAGAGCGACAGGATGTGGTTCGGCGTCGCCGACAGCTCCTTGCCGTCGGTGCCTTCGGCGCCGCGTTCGATCCTGACACGCAGATAGGTGTAGGAGGCGATGACGCTGAAGCCGTTGTCGAGCGAGGCATTGGCCTCCAATTCGACGCCGCGCGAGTTGAGGTCGAGCTGGCGCTGCTTGTTGATGCCGGTCGAGGCGTCGAAGACGACACCATCCTTCTGGTCGATGTCGAACAGCGCGGCGCTAACGGTCGCGTTGTGGTCCGGAATCTCATATTTGACGCCGATCTCCTTCTGCGTGGCGATGGTCGGGCGAGCGACGCGGCCGACGGGGCTGGCGACGTCGTCATAGACGAAGCCGATGTTGGGCGAGAACGAGGTCGAATAGTTGATGTAAGGAATGATGCCCCATTCGGTCCGGTAGGAGAGGCCGACGCGGCCGGAGAAGGCGCTGTCCGTCTGCTTCGACCGGCTGAAATCGGCGGCGGTGGAGGTCGTGTCGACCCAGTCGTAACGGCCGCTGGTGAACAGGGTGAAATCGTTCCACTCCATCTGGTCGTGCAGGTAGACGCCGAGCTGGTTCATCTCCTGCCCGCCGGAATGGGGAACGGGAGCGGCCTTGATGTCCTCGACCGAGACATAAGAGAGCCCGCTGCCGGCGTCATAGTCCGACCAGGCATAGTCGATGCCGCCAATCGCGGTGTGCTTGACAGGGCCGGTGTCGAATTCGAGCTGCGCCATGTTGTCGACGACGAAGTTCTTCATCGTCTCGGTGTAGTGGCCCCAGTAGCGCTGCAGCGGCTGATCGGCGCCGGTCGAATAATGGCCGCTGTATTCGATGTCCGAGTCGACGGCGTTGTAGCGCAGGTTCTGACGCACCGTCAGCCAGTCGTTGAAGCGGTGCTCGAACTCATAGCCGATGCGCCCCTGGCTCTGGTCGAAATCATTCCAGGCCGGATCGCCCTCATAGACGTTCGACAGAGCACCGTAGGCCGAGTTGTAGAAGGCCGCCGTGCCGCCGCTGACCGACTTCGAATACTCGCCGAGTACGGTGAGCTTGGTGTCCTCGTCCGGCTTGAAGGTGACGGCCGGCGCCAGATAGAGCTTGTCGTCCGGATAGGCCGGCAGGCCGGTCTCGCTCAAGCGGCCGAGGCTGGTGAAGCGGTAGAGGATGCTGCCGTCGTCGTTGAGCGGCCCGGAGGCGTCCAGCGCCGCCTGGAAGCGGTTGTGCTCGCCGGCCAGCAACTCGATCTCGTGGAACGGCTCGTCCTTGGGCCGCTTGGTGACGACGTTGACGATGCCGCCCGGACCGCTGACGCCGTAGAGCGAAGAGGCCGGGCCCTTCAGGATGGTGACGCCCTCGATGCCGTAAGGCTCGGTCTTGAACCACGCCGAGGGGCCGTTGTATTGGCGCAGCCCGTCGCGGAACATGCCGTTGTAGAAGGCCTGGAAGCCGCGCAGGAAGAAGGCGTCGTAGCGCGTATCGAAACCGAAGCTGTTGGGATTGGCGCTGGCCGTATAGCCCAGCGCATCGTTCAGCGTGCGTGGCTTCTGGTCCTCGATCTGCTTTTGCGTGACGACCGAAACCGCTTGCGGGATTTTGGCGATCGGCGTGTCGGTCTTGGTGCCGATGCGGTCCTTCTTGGCGACGTAGCCGTCCTGGACGAGGATTTCGTTGCTCTCGGCGGTAACCTCGATCCTGTCGAGAACGGTAGCATCGCCGCCATCCTGCGCGATCGCCGGCCAGGTCTGGCCGAGGACGGCGGTGCCCGCCAGCAATGATAGTCCCCGGCGCCATGTCCTCGACCGCTCGCGCATAAACTTGCCTCCAGTTATCATGTTTTACTGCGCGCTCGCGCTCTCAAATATGAGTAAGAGAGTCAAGTATTTTCCGTTGCCCGCGCCAAAGTTGATGACATCGCGTTACGTCAGTCGGCACGGGTCGGTCGCGGCCGATGGGCTGGATGCCCGCCGGAGAGGCCGGCAGCGATGCCTCGCTTTGGCTGCGGCTAACCTTCCTGGGATGCCGGGAGAGGAGTGACGTCTTGTTCCGCCGCCGATCCGCGACGCAGGCCGACAAAGACGATGACGGCGGTAATCACGGTGATCGTCGCCAGCACCAGGAGCAGCCGGTCGAAAGCTGTCTCGTAAGCATGGACCAGCAAGGCAGCGCCGGCCGTGGGCAGATGCTGCGCCGTTTCGCCGATACTGCCGGTGACAAGCAGCTGGGCCGCCGCGGCCGCTTCGGCAGGAGCGGCCAATCCCTGGGCGCCGAGCTGCGTGGCGGTGAAGCCCGACAGCGTCGCCATGACGATCGCCAACGCCACGCCCTCGCTGGCGACACGGGTGGTGTTGAAGATGCCTACCGCCATGCCGGCGCGCTCCTTCGGCACGACGCTGACTGCAAGTCCGTCCATCAGTCCCCAGGGCAAGGCGATGCCGATACCGATCAGGATCAGCGGGGCCACCAGCGCGCCGTCCGCCGCCGGCACGCGGCTCAGCCAGACAAGGCCGGCCGCCGCGACGAGCAGGCCAACACCGCAGATCGTGGCCGGAGCGATCCAGCGCGCCGCCTGGCCGGCGAGCAGCGGCAATACAAGCAGCGGTCCGGAGAGGCAGATCATCAATTGCCCCGCCTTGATCTCGCTCATTCCTTCGATGCCGATGAAACGGATCGGCAAGAGCACAAGCAGGACGACGAAGGCATAGGCGGGCGCGGCGGCCAGGAACTGCACGCCGACGAAACGCGGGAAGCGAAACAGCGTCAGGTCCAGCATCGGCCGGCGCATGCGCCGCTCGACAATGACGAAGGCGGCAAAGCCGACGGCAGCCAGGCCGAGAAGCGCGATAACGAGAGGACCGGCCCAGCCGCTCTGCGGCGCCTGCAGCACGCCACAGGTCAGCGCAGCAAGCGCGATCGTGAAGGTGCCGGCTCCCGCCCAGTCGAGCCCGGTTGCATCCGGGTCGCGCGATTCGGTTATGGTGCGCAGACCGAGGGCGGCGGCGGCAACGCCAAGCACCGCCACCAGAAGAAAGATCGCGCGCCAGCCGAATGCGTCGATGAGCAGGCCGGAGGCAACGGGGCCAAAGGCGAGGCCGATGCCGAAGCTGGTGCCGAGGAAACTGAAGGCGCGCAACCGCGATTGCCCGTCGAATTCCTGGGCAAGCGCGGAGGCGCCACCGGCGAAGGCGGCAGCGCCGCCGATGCCTTGCAAGGCCCTGAAAATGTCGAACCAGACGATGCCGGGCGCCAGTGTGGAGCCCAGCGCGGCAAGGACATAGGTGGCGAGGCCAGCGAGGAAGATCCGCTTGCGGCCATGGTTGTCGGCCAGCGCTCCTGCAGCCATCAGGCCGGCGCCGAAGGTCAGCATGAAGGCATTCGTCACCCAATTGAGCTCGATCGGACTGCCGCCGAGATTGGCGGCAATGCGCGAGAGCGCCACGGCGGGACCGGTGAAGCTCAACGGCATCGTCATGGCGGCAAGGCAAACCGACAGCAACACAAGCCATCTGCCGGCGGAGCCGGTTCTGGTCATCAAAGTCATGGATTTTCCTATCTGAGGCGGAATTTTTGGCGTGCCGCGGATGACGGCGCCGATCGCAACGACAAGATAGGGCTGCGACATTTCCAGCAAAATAGTATTAGATCTCCAGTCATCCCGGACTGAAATGCTCGAATAGGCTCACCATGGATCGTCTGAACGGCCTTCTGGCTTTCGCCCGTACCGCCGAGCTCGGCAGTTTCGTCACCGCTGGGCGAGCGCTCGGCATCTCCGCTTCCGCAGTCGGCAAGAGCGTCGCCAGGCTCGAGCAGGAGCTCGGCGTACGGCTCCTGCAACGCAGCACGCGGCGCATAGGCCTGACCGAGGAGGGCAAGCTGTTCAACGAGCGGGTGCGCCGTATCCTCGACGACATCGAAGACGCGGAGGCGATGCTGTCGCGGACACGCGAAACACCGCATGGCCGGCTACGCATCTCGACCCCGATCGTCACCTATCATCTGCTTTTGCCGGTGCTGTCGGAGTTCATGGCCCGCTATCCCGAGATCGAGCTAGACATCGATTTCAACGATCGCATCGTCGACGTCATCGAAGAGGGTATCGACGTCGCGATCAGAAGCGGAGAGCTGCCCGATTCACGATTGGTGTCGAGGCCGGTTGCGCCCTTTCGAATGATCCTATGCGCGGCCCCTTCCTACCTTGATCGCCATGGCACGCCTGGCACGCCGGCGGATCTCGCGGCGCATTTCGGCATACATTTCCGCTTTCTCAACAGCGGCAGGCTGCTGCACTGGCCGTTCACTGCCGGGAGCGCCGCGCCGCAGATCCGCTCGATGCTGACCTGCAACAACATGGAAGCGTTGAAGGGCGCCACGCTCGCCGGTCTCGGCATTGCCTGCATGCCCGATTTCCTGGTGCGCGAGGCGTTGCATGACGGAAAGCTGCGCACGGTGCTTGACGACCATGTCGACGGCCGTGGCCAGTTCCGCATGCTGTGGCCATCCAATCGCCACCTTTCGCCGAAGGTCCGCGTCTTCGTCGATTTCCTCCCAGAGCGGCTTGCGGCAGGGCGATAGTCCAGCTCTAGCGTTGCCGGTCCGTCAGAGCTTTCGAACCGGGCCAGGATAGTCGGCCACTACCTCATCCACCGTAAGCAAGGTAACGCCCTCGACAATGGCTTGAGCAACGAGGATGCGGTCGAATGGGTCCTTATGGATCGCCGGAAGCACGTCGATGGCCACGGCGTGTTCACTGGTAATGGGCAATTCTTGATAACCGTTGTCGAGAAGGCCGCGCCGCAGCAAACGAGGATCCACGGTAAAGCCGTCCCTGCCAAGGCCACGCTTGATTGCGACCTCCCAAAGGCTGGCAGGACTGAACAGCAACTCGTTCGACGGATCCTCGATCTCGGCAAGGGCCGAAAGTGGCAGCCGGTCCGGTTCGCCGGCTGCCCACAGCAGCAGATGGGTGTCGAGCAACAGCTTCACGAGTTCGTGCCGAATAGCTGCTCGATCTCATCGTCACCCATGCGGTCGAAATCATCGGGGACGGAAAACTGGCCGGCCATAAAGCCCACCCGCCGCATCTGTGCCGTGGTCGGCTGATCGAAGGGTACGACTTTGACCAACGGCTTGCCTGCCTTGGCGATAATGAACGGCTCGCCTTTGGCGGCCCGGTCGACAAGGCGCGAAAGATTGGTCTTCGCATTGTGGATGTTCACAGTCTGCATCAAGGTTCTCCAGACAGACTTAGTTCATCAGACTTAGTTCATACCTGGCGACATTGCAAGATGCCACCGGCGACGGTTTCGAGTTTAGCGCGTGCGCTGTAAAAGCAGCTTCTCAGCTCAGGCGGTTTTGGCTTCGGGAAGCCCGAAACCGCCAACCGGTTGGGTCTCGATCTGGAATTCGAAGCCGGCGATGAAGGGACGCGCCTTGGCGATCGCGGCCTGGACCTCCGGCAATTGCAGCGAGGCCTTGTGGCTCGCCTGGTCGGTCCACACCTCGGTGACCCAGATCGCGTCGGCGTCGACCGGATCGATGGCGATGATGTAGCTCAGGCAGCCGGGGAGCGCGCCGGTGCTTTCGCGCAGCACATCCATGACCGCATCGCGCTGGCCACGCGCCGCCCGCATCTTGCCGATCAGTCCGTACATGCCTTGATCTCCCTCCAGGTTGCAGGCTGCATCAAGTATGCAATCGCCGGCTCACGGCATCAACTGGCCGCCATTCACCTCGATCACCTGGCCGATGATATAGCCGCTCAACAGATCGGACGACAGGAACAGATAAGCGCCGACGCAATCCTGCGCCATGCCAGCGCGACCCTGCGGAATGGTGGCGACCATGGCCTGGATCTGCTCGGCGTTCGAATAACGTTCGTGAAACGGCGTCAGGATAGTGCCCGGCGCCACCGCGTTGACGCGGATGCCGAAGCCGATCAGCTCCTTGGCCATGCCGCGTGTCACGTTGGAAACGAAGGCCTTGGATGAGCCATAGAGGCCGGCGCCGCCGCCGGCGCCGTTGCGGGCGGCAATCGAGGACGTGTTGATGATGAAGCCGCCCTGGCGCTTCAGCCACGGGATCGCCTTGCGCGAGGCGGTCAGCACCGAGCGGGCGTTGAGGTCCATCACGGCGTCGTAATGCGCCTCGGTCTGGTCGGCATAGGCGACGCGGCCGAGCATGCCGCCGGCATTGTTGACGAGGCCGTCGAGCCGGCCGAAATGCGTCGCACTTTCCTCGACAACCCGCCCGACATCGGCGGCGATCGAGAAGTCGCCCTGGGTCAGGAACACCTCGCCGCCATCGTCGCGGATCGATTTGGCCAGGCTTTCGGCGGCCTCGCGGCTCGCATTGTAGTGCAGCGCGACCAGGCATTTCTGCGCCGCGTAGGCACGGGCAAGTGCCGCGCCTATGCCGGTAGAAGCGCCGGTGACCAGCACCGCCTTGCCGGCAAGATCGGGGATGGCAAGTGTCGTCATGTCGGCTGGCCTCCAGGGTTGGCGTCTTTCGTAGGCCATTGCCGGCCTGCCATTCAAGTCCGAGCGTATTCAGGGCCTGAGATAGACATAGCCCTGGTGCTGCAGCTCGGCGAGCTTCACGACGCCACCCTTCTCGGCGACCTCGAAGCCCGCCAGCAGGTCGGTCAGCGTGATGTCCATGCCGTGCAGGGTGTTGCCGCAGGCTTGCGGGACCAGTCCCTGCTGGACAAGGCCGGCAAAGCGGCTGGAAACCGCGCCGGAAGCGCCTTTGGACTTGAAGGCTGCGAGAGCCGGACCGTGCACCACAAGCACGATATCGACATTGCCGCCGGTGCCTTCATAGTGGTTCTTGATGTTGCCGAGGACAAAGTTGACCTTGTCCGCGTCGCTGAGGTGATAGGCGACTTTCAGCCTTTCCTCGGCTGTTGCCGCATTTGCCCGGCTCAGGCCGAAAAGGCTTGCAGCGCCTGCGAGACCGGCGCGAAAAATATCACGGCGCAGCATGGTATCCTCCCTTCGCTCACCCGCTCGCGCAATTTCGCATGGTCCGGGCGGCACTCCTAGACTAGCATAATGCCAGTCCTGTAGGCGGGAGGAGGATCACATGACATTGTGGAGCGTGGTAGCGAGAACCGCGGCGGGCGCGGCGCTTTGCACTGCCCTTGCCATTTTTGCCGGGGCGGCGCGCGCCGACGACGCGCTCGGCCTTAAAGAACTCAGCTCCAACGGCGCGGACGCCTGCTTCGGCCGCGTCTACGACGCCGCTCATCTCAAGGCGCATCCGCAACAGAAGGTGGCGCGCATCTTCTTCTTCTATGGTCATGACCCGGTCAGCCGGCCGAACGAGGAGCCGGCCACCAACGCCGACAGCTCCTATAACGGCTTTCTCACCACCACGGTGCGCGGCGCCAAGGCGCCGGAATGGGCCAGCGGCTGGTGCAACAAGAACGACCCGAGCGATCCGTCGAGCGGCATCCGCTGCGGCATGGAATGCGACCGCACGCTGGCCTCGCTCAAGGTCGACGACAGGGGCCGGCTGATCCTCACCAACGTACAGCCTGACGTGTATCTTGACGCAGGCGCTGAGGAGGATATCGGCAAGGCGAAATACAACGAGCAGGCGCTGGGCAGCGAGGACGACAATTTCAAGCTCGATCCCATGCCGGCCGAGAGCTGCAAGGCGGAGTTCGCGCGCATCGATCCGATCGACCCGGCGCTCGGCGACCCGTTGCGCGTGCGGCTTAGGCCCGACCAGCCCTTCTGCTTTGGCCGTGACTACGACGATGCGCATCTGAAGTCGCATCCGAACCAGCTGACGCAATCGATCCGCGTCTTCCGCAGGTCAGTCGAGCTCGCCTCTTTTGCCGCAAGCGGGGATATCGCAAACTGGCCGGACGGGGCGGACATCGCCGTGTCGGTGACGACCAGGGGGAAGGGGGCCAAGGTCACGCAGACCTATTCCTGCCAGGGCGAGGCGGACCAGTGGCGCTGCTCGGCCAGCTCGAAGATGAGCGATTTTGCCTGCGACATCTCGCAGAAGGAGATTTTCCTGAAGCGCGGCGCTGGTGGCATGATGATGCTGGCCAATCCCAACAATGCGGTCGCGGTCGTCGATCTCTGCTCGAAGACCGCAGACGGCAAGACGAAGTCGGACGACAAGGTCTACCGGCTCAATCCGATGCCGCAGTCGGCCTGCACGCCGTAACTAGCGAAGTTGGGAGGCTCCAGCCGACCCGCCATGCTAGCACAGTCACGCGAAAGGCACCGCCGTGGTGCCTTTCGGCAGCTTCGCCTCGTCCTCCGGCTCGACATGGATGGTGACGCGCACCGAGGGGAGCTCGGCTTTCAGCGCGTCCTCGATGCGGTCGCAGATGACATGGCTGGCGCCGACCGTCATGTCGGCGTCGACGACCAGGTGGAACTCGATGAATGTGGCGCGCCCGGCTATGCGCGTCTTGAGATCATGCACCTCCAGCGCGCCCTTCGAATTGGCCGAGATGATGTCGCGGATCTGCATGTTCTCCTGGCTGTCGACGGCGCGGTCCATCAGCCCGTTCATCGACGAGCCGATGACATGCCAGCCCTGCCACAGGATGTTGAGCGCGACGATCACGGCAAGCGCCGGGTCGAGGATCTGCCAGCCGGTAAGCACCGCGCCGACAAGGCCGGCAAAAACGCCGACGGAGGTCACCACGTCGGTCATGATGTGCTGACCGTCGGCGACAAGCGCCGGTGACCTCGCGTTCCGTCCGGCGCGGATCAGCGTCCAGGCCCAGATCGCGTTGATGACCGTCGCCACACCGTTGACGGCAAGACCTTTCCAGGGCTGCTCGATCGGGGCCGGATGCTGCCAGGACTGCCAGACCTCGTTGAGGATAAGCAATGCCGCGACGACGATCAGCACCCCTTCGAGCACGGCCGAGAAATATTCGGCCTTGTGATGGCCGAAGGGATGGTCCTGGTCCGCGGGCCTGTAGCTGACCTGGATCGCCCAGAACGCGGCCGCCGAAGCAATCACGTTGACGATCGATTCCGCCGCGTCCGAATAGAGCGCGACCGAACCGGTGATGTACCAGGCGGCAAGCTTCAAGACCAGCACGACGCAGGCGACGAGGATCGACCAGAAGGCGAGCCTGGCAACCTTCTCCCGGCTCGCGGCTTTCGCCGCGGCCGCCGTCGTGTCCCGCGTTGCGGCCATGTTTCCTACGCGGCCTTTTCCTTGGCCTTGCGCGGCAGATGCGCGACGATGTTCTCGATGATGCGCATGCCGGCATTGTGACCGAGCGTCATGATCGATTCCGGATGGAATTGCACCGCCGCGATCGGCTCCTTGCGATGCTCGAAAGCCATGATGACGCCGTCCTCGGTCTCGGCGGTGACCACGAAGCCGTCGGGCAGGCGCACCGGATCGGCGAAGATCGAATGATAGCGGCCGACGGTCACTTCCTTGGGCAGGCCAGAGAAGATGATGCCGGGCTTGGAGACGCGGATGCGCGACGGCTTGCCGTGCATCGGGATGTGCAATTGCCTGAGCTCGCCGCCATAGGCCTCGGCCAGCGCCTGCAGGCCGAGGCAGACGCCGAAGATCGGCAGGTCGCGGGCGCGCGCTCGTCTGATGGTGGCGGCGCAGTCGAAATCCTTCGGCGTGCCTGGGCCGGGCGACAGCACGACGAGGTCCGGCTTCAGCCGCTCGAAGACTTCCTCCGGCACCGGCGAGCGCACCGTGGAAACGTTGGCGCCGGTCTGGCGGAAGTAGTTCGCCAGCGTGTGGACGAAGGAGTCCTCATGGTCGACCAGCAGGATGTTGACGCCGTCGCCGACGCGCGCGGTGGCGCGCTCGGTTCCGGTGGCGTTGCCGGTCTTGGCGTCGCGGATGGCGGAGAGCATGGCGGATACCTTCAGTTCGGTTTCGGCTTCTTCTTCCTCGGGAACGCTGTCGAAAAGCAGCGTGGCGCCGGCGCGCACCTCGGCGATGCCGTCCTTGATGCGAATGGTGCGCAGCGTCAGTCCGGTGTTCATGTCGCCGTTGAAATTGACCATGCCGATCGCCCCGCCATACCAGGCGCGCGGGCTCTTCTCGTTCTGCTCGATAAAGCGCATGGCCCACAGTTTCGGCGCGCCGGTGACGGTGACCGCCCAGGCGTGCGAGAGAAACGCGTCGAACGCGTCCATGCCTTCGCGCAGCCGCCCCTCGATATGGTCGACGGTGTGGATCAGGCGCGAATACATCTCGATCTGGCGGCGGCCGATGACGCGCACCGAGCCCGGCTCGCAAACACGCGACTTGTCGTTGCGGTCGACGTCCGAGCACATGGTGAGCTCGGACTCGTCCTTCTTGGAGTTGAGCAGCTTCAGGATCTGCTCGCTGTCGGAGATGGCGTCGTCACCACGCTTGATGGTGCCCGAGATCGGGCAGGTCTCGACGCGGCGGCCGTTGACGCGCACGAACATCTCCGGCGAGGCGCCGATCAGATATTCGTTTTCGCCGAGATTGATGAAGAAGGAATAGGGCGAGGGATTGATCGATTTCAGCTTGCGCGAGATGTCGGAGGGCTGGGTCTCGCAGCGCTCGTAGAACATCTGGCCGGGCACGACCTCGAACAGGTCGCCGCGCTTGAAGCTCTCCATGGCGCGGCGCACCAGCTTGGCGTATTCGCCCGGCTCGTGGTCGCCGCGCGGCGGGATGCGGTCGGCGGTCTTGAACGGCTCGGCATGGGCGTCGCGGGGCAAGCCTTCGGTCGAAAAACCATCGCCCGAATAGTCGTAGCGGTCCGTCCAGGCCGCGGTCGAATAATGGTCGACGACGAGGATCTCGTCGGGCAGGAACAACACCAGGTCGCGCTGGCCTTCTTTGCGTTCGAGCTTGTGGTCGACAGGGTCGAACTGGAAGGCGAGGTCATAGCCGAAGGCGCCGTAAAGGCCGAGATTGGCATCCTCGGCGGTCTTGAACAAAGCGGTGATGGCACGCAGCACGGTGAAGACCGATGGAACGCGGCTGCGCTCCTCCTCGGTGAAGACACGGCCTGGCTTGGCGACATCGAGACGAATGAGCGTCTTCGAGGTCTCGGCGATCGTCACTTCGCTCAAGCCGGCCAGCGCCTTGCCGATCACCGGCAGCAACACTTCGCCGCGCTTGTTCAGCGCTTCGATGCGCATCGTGCGGCCGCGCGCCGAAATCACCAGCGGCGGATCGATGATGGCGGTATCCCAACGCGTGTAGCGGCCCGGATACTCGTAGTTGGAGGAGAACACCGCGCCGCGGCGGGAATTCAGGCCGTCGACATAGGCATCGATCGCGCCTTCATAGGGCCTGCCATGCCGCTCACGAGTGATCGTCACGCCGCCCGCGGTGACGAAGCGCTCCGCCCCGTTGTCCAGAACTTTAGTCGTCATTGCCGTCTCCATCAGCGTTTTGGGCAACGGACCCGGGAATGGCTTGAAAAAACAAATGGCCGCCCGGACATTCCGCTGCGGCCACCCTCTCTTTACGCACGCGCGTTCGAACCGGCCGCTGTCAGCGAGCCCACCACCAGACGGTCTTGTTCGAACGCATGTTCATGGCGACTCCCATAGCGGCGAATGACTGGATCGGCAAGCGGAATCAGGGAACTCGTCGGACGAGGCAATCGCCTGCGGTGCGAGGCGCAAGAGAGCTTAAGCAGGCTTCGATATCTCACGCGGCCGGCAGAGATGGGCGGTCAGCCGATCCTCGCGGTCGGACCAGCAATCGACCGCATGCGAGCTCATGAGGCGCAAGTTTGATCAAAAATATGAAAAGCTGGATTATACGTCCTTGACATCTCGGCGCGTCCTGTGACGTTCGACGAATAGGTATGATCAAATCATCGAAGGGCCTACTGGAATGCCGCACGACGAAATCGATACTCAAAACGCGCTGCTCCTGGCCCGCCGCTTCTCGATGGCGGGGCGACGCGCGCTCGTCACCGGCGGCAGCGTCAGCATCGGCCGCGAGATCGTCAGGGTTTTCGCGGAGGCTGGCGCCGATGTGGCCGTCCATTCCGCCCGCGCCGCCGACATTGCGTTCGGACAACCCGAGGCGGCCGCCGACGCGGTGCGTGAAGTCCATGAAAAGGGCCGGCAAGGGGCCGCGATCGACGCCGATTTCGCCGAGCCCGGCGAGGCGACACGCTGCGTCCAGGATGCGATCAAGGCGCTCGGCGGCATCGACGTGCTCGTCGTTTGCGCCTCCATCCAGTACCGGACGCCTTTTCTCGAACTGCCGGCCGATCAGGTCGAGCGCCAGATCCAGATCAATTTCAGAGCGACGATCGAACTCTTCCAGGCTGCGCTGCCCGCTATGAAGGACAATGGCTGGGGCCGGGTGCTGACGATTGGAAGCATCAACCAGACCCGCCCCGAATCCGACCTTGCCGTCTATGCCGCGCTGAAGAGCGCGCAGCACAATCTGTCTTTCAATCTCGCCAAGGACTACGCACCGCACGGCGTGACGATCAACAATCTGTCGCCGGGCCTTGTCATCACCGAGCGCAATCGCTGGCGGCGCCAGGATGCGGCAAAGTGGGCGGACATCCAGAAGAATTCAGCGCCGATGCAGCGGGCGGGGGAGGCAAGCGAGATGGCTGGAGCGGCACTGCTTCTGTGCTCCGATGCCGGCAGTTTCATCACCGGCATCGACCTCCAGGCAACCGGCGGACGTCACCTCGGCTGGCAATAGCGGCGATTTGCTCTAGCCGGCGAAGTTATGCTCAGGCAGACCCGCCACGCCGACGTCGAGCGCCAGCAGCGCGCCGGCAAGCGGCTGTTCTGCTCGTTCCATCTCATTCAGCGTCTGGGTCGCGGTGGTCACATAAAGGGTTCGCAGTCCCTCGCCACCGAAGGCGCATGACGTCGGCTGGCTGACCGGCAGGTGCACCAGCCTGTCGAGCGTGCCGTCGGGCGCGAAGCGTGCGAGAGCGCCGCCCTGGTAACGTGCATTCCACAGGAAGCCCTCCGCATCGACCGTCGCGCCGTCGGGCCGGCCCGGCGCCGCCTGTGCGGCGACGAACTTCGACCATTGGCCGACGCGCCCATTCGCCGGATCGAAATCCGCGCGCTCGATGTCGCCCTTCCTGGTATCCGCGAAGTAGAGCGTGCGTCCATCCGGGCTGAAAGCGAGCGCATTGGGCACGGCGATCCGCTCGCGGAGCAGAGTCGGGCGCCCTGTCGCGTCGACCCGGTACAGCGCGCCCGATGGATGCAATCCGTAGTCCCACATGCTGCCGCAGATTATGCCGCCGGCGGGATCGCACTTCATGTCGTTCAGGCGATGTTGCGGCGGCCCGTATTCGACCGTGGTCAACGGGGTGAGCCGGCCGCTGTCCGGATCGAAAAGGCGAAGGCTCTGGCCGAGCGGGACGACCACGCCGCCCGTCGCCCGCGGCACGACGGAGCCGATCACGTCCGGCATCGGCCATGAGGTCACACTCCCGCTTTCCGGCTGCAGTCTATGCAGGCAAGGGCGGCGCAGATCGATCCAGAAGAACTCGCCGGTATGCGGATGCCAGGTCGGCGCTTCGCCCAGCGTGTCGCCGGTCTTCGCGGCGACGTCGAACTCTGTGGCGACAGTCATTGCAGGCCGATGTCTGGCTTGGGATTGACGGCGATCCTGTCCAGAAGGTCGTGCTTGGCCTTCTCGATATGCGCTCCCATCAGCAAGGCGGCCGAGCCCGCATCCTGGCGCTCGATGGCGTGAATGATGTGGCGGTGGTCGTCGATGACGCCGTGGAAGCGCGCCTCGTCATAGCCGTAGCGCTGCCAGATCGCCGCCACCAGGAGCCAGTTGCGATCCACCATCGACAGGGCGCCGGGATTGCCGGCGGCTTCATTGATGACGCCGTGGAAGATGTTGTTGGCATGGGGGACGGCAAGAAAGTCCTCACTCGCCACACGTGCCTCCAGCAATTCCTCGGCTGCTTTCAAGTCGCGCAAATGCTCGGCGGTACGGCGCTCGCTGGCGCGCCGCGCAAGCATGGTCTCGATAGCGCTGCGGATGTCAAAAAGGTCCACAACGAAGGACATGTGGACAGTTCTGACGCGGGCGCCGCGATTTGGCTCCAGCACCACCAGACCGGTGCCGCTCAGCGCGCGCAGTGCCTCGCGCACGGGCATGTGGCTCACGCCGTAGCGGCTCGCCAACTCGTCGATCCTCAGCCGCGAACCGAACGGAATGACTCCGGAGATGATGTCGTCACGAAGCAGTTTTTGAACGTCGGGAATCCGCGCCATATGTCCCCGCTACCCGGATTTGAGCAAATATTGCTCGCATGGCCGTCAAGAGAAGTCAATTTTGCCCTTGCCAACGGAACATTTGATCAAATATGAGATTTGCCAACAGATCGCCCTGAGCGACATCATGGAAACGCCAGATGCCTCCATTTGCCTCCGATAACGGGGAAATCGATCGCCTGCCGTCCTTCTGCGGCTTCAAGCGGCCCGATGGCAGCGCCGGAATCCGCAATCACGTGCTCATCCTGTGCATCAACGGGCTTGCGCTGCGGGTCAGCGAGCGGATCGCCGCCAGCCTAGAGGGCGCGCTCCTGGCAGCCACGAGTAGCGGCAGGGGCCATGTCGAACCGGATCTCGGATTGCACGTTGATCAACTTGTCGGCCTTGGCTGCAACCCCAACGTGGGCGCGGTGCTGGTCGTTGGTGTCGACGCGGCGACGACCGCGGTGGTTTCGGCCCGCATCTCAAAGAGCGGCAAGCCGGCCGCCAGCGTCTCTTTCGCCGAGCAGGAGGAAGACATGCTTTCGGTCCTGGAGCAGGGCATCAGGCGAGGTGCCGCGCTGCTGCGCGAGGCCTCCCGCGCCCGTCGCGAAACTCTGCCGGGGACAAAACTGGTCGTCGGCGTCGAATGCGGTCATTCCGACGCAACCTCCGGTCTGATCAGCAATCCGGTCGTCGGCGCCGTGGTCGATCTCCTGGTGTCGCATGGCGCGACCGTCATTGCCGGCGAGACAGTCGAGTGGCTGGGTGCCGAGCACATCCTGGCCGGTCGCGCCCGCGATCCGTCGATCGCGCAAGAAATCCTGCGGGCGGTGGAGCGCAGGGAAGGCTTTGCCAGCTCGTCGGGCCGCAGCCTGACCGGCAACAATCCCGGCGAGGAAAATATTCGGGGCGGGCTGAGCACGATCGAGGAAAAATCGCTCGGGGCGGTGGCAAAGACAGGGAGCTGCCGCATCGACGGGATGCTCGCCGTCGCCGAGCCACCGGCCGCCGGCGGGCTTTATCTGATGGACGGCCCGTCCTTCTCGCCGGAATCGATGACCGGCTTCACCGCGGCCGGCGCCCAGCTCATGCTGTTCACCACCGGGCCCGGCAACAGCACCGCGAGCGCGCTCGCGCCGACAATCAAGATCACGGCCAGGCGCGAGACTGCGCGCCGGCTTCTCGAGCAGATCGATTTCGACGCCAGCCCGGTCTCGGAAGGAGCCGAGACGATAGACGAGGCCGCTCGACGGCTGCTCGCAACGATATTCAATGTCGCCGGCGGCACGCTCACCTTCGGCGAGATATTGGGAGAGGGACTGGAAGTTCCGACCCGGATACGGGGTTCGCTTTGAGCGTGGTCTCCTCAACGAACGTGAAGGCGGCCGGCCCCACGCGGCTGGGTGGAGTGTTGGTCTATCTGCGCACGATGGCACTGTTCGTGCTTGCTTGGTACGCCGGATCGCTGCTCGTGCCATCGAAACTCCTGCTGCCGTCGCCGCTGGCCGTCGCTGCGGCGCTTCGTGACACCGCGCTCAACGGCGAGTTGTTCGGCAATGCGCTGATCAGCCTGGCAAGGCTTTCCGCCAGCCTGCTGGCCGCGGCCGCCATTGCCGTCCCGCTCGGTCTGCTGATGGGCCGCAGCCGCCTGTGGAACGACCTGCTCGAACTGCCGGTCGAGATGCTGCGGCCGATCGCCGGCATCGCGTGGATACCGCTTGCGCTCTATCTCTTCGGCATCGGCCATCGGCTGCCGTTGTTCATCATGTTCTACACGGCGTTCTTTCCGTTGCTGATCGGCACCGCCGCGGGCGCCGCCGCCGTCGACAGGCGCCTCATCGCCGCTGCGCGCACGATGGGCCTGTCCGGGTCGACGATCATGCGGCGCGTCATCGTGCCGGCGGCGCTGCCGGCGATCCTTGTTTCGGCGCGGCTTGCGGTGGCGGCGTCCTGGACCGCCGTCGTCGCCGCCGAGCTGGTCGGCGCGCCGAACGGACTGGGCTATGCGATCGAGTACTATCGCAGCATGTTGTCCACACCGACGGTGATGGCCTTCATCGTTACGATCGGCCTGCTCGGCTTCCTGACCGACAAGGGCCTGCGCCAGCTTTCGAGGGTCCTGACCCCGTGGGCGCAGACGGGAGCGGCGCGATGAAACGCGTGGCGCTTCGCCTCCTCGTTCCGCTGCTGCTCCTTGTGGGCTGGCAGCTTCTCGCTTCGGGCTCGGTCCAGGCGCCGCGCCCCAGCACCGTGCTCGAAGCCGCGATTGCCATGGTGCGGACGGGCGATCTCCTCTCCGGCCTCGCCACCAGTCTCGGACGCGTCTTTGCCGGCTTTGCGATAGCCGCGTGCCTGGCAGTTCCGCTCGGCATTGCCATGGGGAGCATGCCGACGGTCGAGCGCAATCTCGATCCTCTGGTGGAGACGTTCCGCCCGATCGCCGCCCTCGCCATCCTGCCGCTCGTCATCCTCTGGCTGGGCTCGGGCTCGGGCGCCGCTGTCGCGATCGTCGCCTATGCCGCCTTTTTCCCGATCCTGATCAACGCCATCTCGGGCGTGAAGCGCATCGAACCCAGCCTGATGCGCGCCGCGCTCACCATGGGGCTCACGCCGTTCACGCGCATGCGCGTGGTGCTGCTGCCGGCGGCCTTGCCATCGATCCTCGTCGGCATGCGCATCGGATTGGGGATTGCCTGGACGGCGATCATAGCCGCCGAGCTTGCGGTCGGTGCCAAGTCCGGCAGCAGCGGCGGCATCGGCCAGATGATGTTCGTCTTCTACGCCTACTCGATCGATCTGAACGGCATGGTCGTCTGCATGATAGCGGTCGGCATCGTCGCCTTCACCCTCGACCGCGCCTTGCGCTGGGCACTCGCCATCACCGTACCGTGGAGCCGGATATGAGCACGCCGAAAATCCGGCTCGATGCGGTCAGCAAGTCCTTCGGCGGCTCGGTCGTCGCCGTCGAGAAGCTGTCGCTGGACATCAGGGACGGCGAGTTCCTCGCCATTGTCGGACCCTCGGGGTGCGGCAAGACGACGGTCCTCAACATGCTGGCCGGCCTCGAGCCTGCGACCTCCGGCACTATGACGCTGAACGGCAAGCCGATCGAAGGACCAGGCGCCGAGCGCGGCGTGATGTTCCAGGACTACGCGCTGTTTCCGTGGCGCACGGTGCGCGGCAATGTCGAGTTCGGACTGGTCTACGGGCCGGCCGGGCAGGGGCTTTCGCCGGCCGAGCGCACCGAGCGCGTGGAGCGCACCATCGAGATGGTCGGGCTCACGGGCTCGCAGGAGAAATATCCCCACCAATTGTCAGGCGGCATGCGCCAGCGCGTCGCGTTGGCGCGGCTGATGGCGAGCGAGCCGGAGATCCTTTTGATGGACGAGCCACTGGCCGCGCTTGACGCGCAGACGCGCGTGATCCTGCAGGACGAATTGCTGCGGATCTGGGGGCAGGACCGCCCGGCGACGGAACGGCGCACGGTCGTTTTCATAACCCATGCCATCGACGAGGCCGTGTTCCTGGCCGATCGGGTGGCGGTGCTGAGCAGCCATCCCGGCCGGCTGAAGCAGATCGTCGACATCAACCTGCCGAGGCCGCGTGGAGACGCGACCCGCCGCTCGGGCGATTTCGCCAGGCTTTGCCAGTCGATCTGGGAGCTGATCCGCGAAGAAGCATATCGCGCAACGATGAACTGACACGACAGGACGGAGGAATGTCATGACAAGATTTACACAGAGCATCTTCACCCGGCGCATGTTCCTTGCGGGCGCCGCCGCAGGCGCCTTGGCCATGCCCGCGATCGTGCGGGCGCAGGACCGCAAGGCGGCGAAAGTCTCGATCGGCCGCCAGCCCTACGCCGCCGGCAATTCGCCGCTGACACAGCGCATGATCAACGAGAAGATGCTGGAGAAGGCGGCGGCCGAACTCGGCTATGACCTGACGGTTGACTGGCGCGACTATCCTTCAGCCCTGCCCATGGTCGAGGCTTTCGTCTCGGGCGATCTCGACATCGGCATGTGGGGCAACACGCCGATCGTGCGCTTGCTATCGCAGGCGCAGCCGATCAACATCCTGACCGTGGGCGAAGGCCACATGCGCATGGTGCTGGCCACCCGCAAGGGCTCGCCGATCAGGAACATCGAGGACCTGAAGGGCAAGACCGTCGGCGCGCTGGTCGGCGGCGACCCCTACAACGCGCTCTCGCAGATGCTGCTGCAGGAACTGGGCGACGCCGATCCGCGCGCCTTCAACATCAACATCGTCAACACGCCGACGCAGGCGGTGGCCGCATCCCTGCCGGAAGGCATGGACGCGTCGGTCGTGATCTATCCGGCCTTCTTGAAGGCCAATGCCGAGACCGGGCTGACGGGCATCATGAATTCCTTCGGCTACACCGAGGCCGGCTACAGCGGACCGGCGGGCGAGGGCGAAGGGCACTTGCTGCCGGGCGTCAAGAAGTCGAAATTCTACCCCGACGGCTACTATCTGCACCGTTCCTTCTGGATCTGCAGCGACCGCATCGTCGGCGATGACGCGCCGATCGGCCAAGCCTTCCTGGTCGCCGCGCAGCGGGCGCTGGCGGAACTGCAGAAAATCGATCCGAAGGACATTTCGCAATCGGTCAACAAATATTGGGGGCTCGACCCCGCGCTTGGCGCCAAGGTCATCGGCGACGAAGTGCTTTTCCAGCGCGGCTGGATCTGGCCGACGGAAGGCGATGCGGCCGCGGTCAGCCAGATCTCCCAGTTCATGGTCGCCGGCAAGATGATCCCCGAAGCGCTGAGCTGGGATCAGGTCAAGGCCGCCTTCGGCAAGGCGGCTCCGCTGCTGCAGAAGGCCTATGAGGGGACCGGCAAGGTGCCGGACGAGAGCGGCTTCACCGACAAGAGCGCCAAGGACCTGCGTGGCCTGCCGGCCTGGCAGCTCGACCGGTGGAAAGCGCCTTCCTGAGGCGCGTACCCAGAAATTCCGGGAAAAGGAAACATTGATGACCGAAATAGGTTTTGTCGGGCTTGGAACCATGGGCGCTCCGATGGCCCGCAATGTCCTCAAGGCGGGATTTGGGCTCACCGTCTTCGATCTCAATCCGGCGTCGGTGGCGAAGCTCGTGGACGCGGGCGCCCGTGCGGCGGCGTCGCCGCGTGAGGTGGCCGAGCGATCGGACGTGGTCATCACGATGCTGCCGGACGCGCCCGACGTCGAGGCGGCCGTGCTCGGCGACGACGGCATCGGTCATGGGCTGAAATCCGGCAGCCTCTATGTCGACATGAGCACGATCGACCCGCAGACCACGCAACGGATCGGGGCGTGGCTCGCCGCGCGCGGCGTCGACATGATCGACAGCCCGGTGGGCAAGACCGTCGAGCACGCGATTGCCGGCACGTCGACGCTGATGATCGGCGGCGATGCCGCGGTGCTGGAGCGCGCCCGTCCCATCCTGTCGGCGATGGGCACGGACCTCATCCATTGCGGTGCGCTCGGCATGGGCCAGGCCATGAAGCTCACCAACAATCTTCTGGCCAGCGTGCTGATCACCGCTAGCTCGGAGGCGCTGGTCGCCGGCGCCAAGGCGGGGCTGACGCTCGACACCATGATCAGCGTTCTGAAGACGACGATGGCCTGGAACCAGCAGCTCGCGGTCGCCATGCACAACCGCGCGCTCAAGGGCGACTTCGAACCCGGCTTCATGGTCAAGCTGGCACATAAGGACTGCCGCCTGGCGCTGGCGATGAACCAGGCGCTCGGCCTGGAAGCGCCGGTCGGCGCCGCCACGCTTGCGGTGCTCGCTGAGACGATGGACGCCGGCATGGCCGGCAAGGATGTCGGCGCGGTGCTGAAACTCAGGGAAGACGCGGCCGGCGTGCAGGTTCGGCTGGCAAGCGCATGACCGTCTCCGGTGCCATCGTGCTGCATGCCGACGACGATGTCGCGGTGCTGGTCGGGCCGGTCGAAGCAGGGGCCGGCGTGGCGACGCGCGGCGCCCACGAAGGGCTCTTGCTTACGGCCGGCGCATCGCTCGATGCCGGGCACAAGCTGGCGCTGCGCGATCTGCCGGCCGGTGCCAGCATCCGCAAATATGGCGAAGTCATCGGCCGGCTGACGGCACCCGTCGCCGCCGGCGACCATGTCCATGTGCACAATCTGGAAAGCCTGCGCGGCCTTTGATCCGAGGCTTCCCGTCGACGGATGAGGGCCTCAGTCCTCCAGCGTGCCCGAGCGCGCATCGCTGCTCCTGCCGTCGCCGGCGAGCTTCAAGAGATCCTCGCCGGCGCGGATGATGCGGCGCGAGCGGCGGGTCAAGATGAAGCCCGACTGCGGGGCAAACACTTCCGTGCGGCCGCCGGCCTCGCCGGGCGCATGGACGATCGTCGCCAGCCTATCGCCTTTCCTGACGCGGTCGCCGGGCTTGACGTCGTAAAGGATTGCGCCGGCCCGAGGCGAGGGCGTCATGTCGATGTTCTCGATCGGGACGACAGAGCCTGAAAACTTCTCGAATTTCGGGACGGACGGGTCCTGAACCACGCCACGCGTCACCAGCAGGCGGTAGAGTCCCGCGGCATCGGACGCAGCCAGGGCGCCATCGACATCGAGCATGCCGCGATATTCGACCGTGGTGGCGACGCGCCGGTCGAAGCGCGCGACGCCTGCGGGCACGTTCTGGTAGGGCATGATCGAAGCGCCCTCGAAGGTGCCGGTATTGTCCTCGCTCCACAGCAAGACGGCTTCGGCGCCCATCGCGGCGGCACAGTCGGCCATATGCGGCCACAGGCTGGTGTGGATGTAGAGATAGGCGAGGCCCTCATCGTCGCAGTGAAGGTCAAGGACGATGTCGTTGCCGAGCGAGAGCTGGACGAGCCGGTTCTTCAGCCGGCGATCGGCGCCGCCAAGGCTGACATTCGGCAAGAGCCTGGCGTCGGGCGCCGCAAGCAGCGGAAAGGAGCGGTTGAAATTGGTCCTTGTGCCGAGATTGAAGCGGCCCTGATGCTCACCGAAATGATATTGCGCTCGGCCGATCGGATTGGCCCAGGGCACGATCGCGATCGCGCCCTTGATGCGGCCCTCGGCCTCCGCCTTGACCAGCATGGGCATCAGCGCGTCGATGGCGACGACGCCCGGCAGTTCGCCGGCATGCAGCGCCGCCTGCAGATAGGCGGAAGGGGCCGCCTTGTCCTTGCCCTCGAAGCGGAAGACCGGAAATTCGTAAGCGACGCCCTCGCTGTCGCCGGCGATGCGTTCGATCGTTTTCTGCATGGGACATCTCCGCCTGAAGAGGTTTCACCCATGCATTTTTGCGATCGGACTGTCGAGTGGTCCAGCCGCGTGCTGTCGGCGCTGGGTGCGACTACTCGGCCGGCTGCGGCTGCAGGACCGTTCTGCGGTCGAGCGCCTGAGACAGCACGGCTACGGCGACGGCCATAAGGGCGAGCGCGGCGCCCACCAGCGGCAGGTTGGCGTAGGATACGCCCCAGGAGATGGCGAGGCCGCCGATCCAGGCGCCACCGGCATTGCCGACATTGAAGGCGCCCTGGTTGAGCGTGGCTGCAAGATTAGGCCCTTCGGAAGCCGCCTCGACGACGCGTATCTGCAACGGCGGCACGACGATGAAGATCAGCATACCCCACAGGAAGACGATCGCCACGGCTACGCTTGCGATGGCGCCGAACCCGGTGAAGACGACGAACAGCAAGGCCATGGCGAGCAGCGTGGCAATCACTGTCGGCATCAGCCTCCAGTCGGCCAGCCTGCCTCCGATGATATTGCCGATGGTCATGCCGGCGCCGAACAAGAGCAGCACCCAGGTGACGGTCGCCGTCGAGAGGCCGGAGACGTCTGTCAGGTAAGGCTTGATGTAGGTGAAGACCGCGAACAGGCTGGCGGAGGCGAGCGAGGCGATCAGCATCGCCAGCCACACCTGCAGCTTGCCGAGCACACGCAATTCGCCGAGCAGACCGCCGCCGCTGGGTTCCGCGACATCCGACGGCACCAGCCAGGCGATAGCCGCGACCGAGATCAGGCCGATGCCGACCACTGCGAGGAATGTGGCGCGCCAGCCAAAAGCCTCGCCGAGCGCCGTGCCGGCGGGAACCCCGAGGATGTTGGAAAGCGTCAGGCCGGCGAACATCAGGGCGATGGCGCTCGCCCGCTTGTTGCGCGGCACCAGGCTCGCTGCAACCACCGAACCGATGCCGAAGAAAGCGCCGTGGCCGAAAGCGGTGAAGACGCGCGCCGCCATCAGCAGCCAATAGTTCGGCGCGAGGGCGCAGAAGAGATTGCCGATGACGAAGAGGGTGGCGAGGCCGACGAGCACCGGCTTGCGCGGCAGGCGCGCTGTTGCCATGGCCACGATCGGCGCACCGAACACGACGCCCAGCGCGTAGCCGGTCACCAAAAGGCCGGCCGAGGGGATCGAGACGCGGAGGTCGGCCGCGACTTCCGGCAGCAGGCCCATGATGACGAATTCGGTGGTGCCGATGCAGAAGGATGCAATGGCAAGCGCTAGGATCGGCAGCGGCATGGGGTGTCCGGACTGAATCGGTTCAAAATCGAGACTGGCTCTGGATGCGCCGGGCGCACAAGCGCCATTGTTGCAACGCAGCAATGCAGAAAGGCGAGAGCGGCTTTGCGGACGGAACCTAGCTAAGCCAGCGGCTTCAGCTCCTGGGCGATGGTCGGCAGCAGCTCCGAGACGGTCGGGTGGATGTGCATGGCGCGCGCCAGCGTCGAGATCGGCGCCTTGGCATACATAAGGTCGAGCACGCTGTGGATCGCCTCGTCGCCGCCCGGTCCGAGCACGGAGCAGCCGAGGATTTCGCCGGTATCGGCATCGGCCAGGATCTTCATGAAGCCTTGCGTCTCGCCCTTTTCGACAGCGCGACCAACACGGGTCATCGGCCGCTGGCCGACAAGGGCGCGGCGGCCGGATTTTTTCACGGCGGCTTCCGTCATGCCGCAGCGTCCAAGCGGCGGATCGATATAGAGCGCGTAGGCTTCGATGCGGTCGCTCACCCGTCGCGGATCATTGTCGAGCAGGTTGGCGGCGACGATCTCGAAGTCGTTATAGGAGGTGTGGGTGAAGGCGCCCCTGCCGTTGCAGTCGCCCATCGCCCAGATGCCGGGCACATTGGTGCGCAGGTGGTCGTCGACGACGATGAAGCCGCGCTGGTCGACCTCGACGCCGGCCTTGTCGAGACCGAGATCGTCGGTGTTGGGCGTGCGTCCCAGCGCCAGCAGCACATGCGAGCCCACCGCCGCCGGCCTGCCGGCGGCGAAGCTGACGGCGATATCGCTGCCCTTTCTGGCGAAGCTTATATCGCCGGCGCCGACATGAACGGTTATGCCTTCGTTTTCGAGGATCGACAGAATGGCCGCGGAAATGTCCTCGTCCTCGCGGCCGGTCAGCCGCGGCGCCTTCTCGATCACCGTGACTTCGGAGCCGAAGCGGCGGAACATCTGGGCGAATTCGAGCGAAATATAGCTGCCGCCGACAACGATCAGATGGCTGGGCAGCACATCGAGATCCATCATCGAGGCGTTGGTGAGGTAGGGCACCTCTTTGACGCCGGGCAGGTTGGGCACCGAGGCGCGGCCGCCGGTGTTGAGGAAGATTTTTGGCGCGGTGAGCAGCTCGTCACCGACGCGCACGGTGTCGGCGGATTCGAAACGCGCGTGGCCGCGATAGAGCGTGCAGCCCTGCATGCCGGCGATCCATTTTTCGAGATTGCCGCGGGCGTCGTTGGTGACCTTGTCCTTGCGCGCCTTGATCCGTTTGTAATCGACACCGACGGGGCCTGAGAGCGTGACGCCATAATCGGCGGCGCGGCGGGCGAGATGCGCGGCATAGGCGCTCGCCACCATCGTCTTGGTCGGCATGCAACCGGTGTTGACGCAGGTGCCGCCGATGAACTTGCGCTCGATCAGCGCAACCTTCATGCCGGCGGCCTCGAGCCGCCCGACCAGCGGCGGGCCGGCCTGGCCGGCGCCGATGACGATGGCGTCGAAGGTCTTTGCGCTCATGCGACCGCGGCCACGATCAGCAGCCCGCCGATGATGGCGACGGCATCCTCGATGAAGGCGGCGGGCGGGTCCTTGCCGAAGGCGGCGGCCAGCCGGCCGCGCGCCTCGGCGCCGCCCAGCGTGCCGATCACCGCGCCGATCGCGCTGGCGACCAGGCCGCCGATGGTGGCGCCGGCCGTGGCGCCGATCACCGCGCCGCAGAAGGCGCCGACGACAATGCGCGTGCCGAACTGCTGCGGAACCTTGCGGCTCGGCGTCGACGGCAGCTGGTCGGTGATCAGCTCGACGATCGCCAGGATGGTGAAGATGCCGACGGCAATCCAGTGGCCCATGAAGCTTGCCCAGGTGCCGGCAACCGGCAGCCAGCCGAGCCAGGCGCCCCAGGCAATGGCCGCCGGCGCGGTCATGGCGCGCAGGCCGGCAACGACACCTATCAGCAGTGCAAGGATGTAAAGCATGATCGACCCCCTCAAATTAAGACCGTCGCATGGTCCCGCAACGGCAGGCTAGCACAAGCCAAGCTTTTGGCTACGGGGCTTTTGTCTGACAATCGATTATGCTTTGGCAGCAGAGAAAATCTGGTGGCGCCGCCGTGACGACAAGCGAACGCATGAAGATGGCGGCGGGCGAATGGTACAGCTGCATCGACGAAGAGCTGGAGGCGCTGCGCGTGACGGCCCGCGACGCGGTGTTCGAGCACAACGGCCTGCCGCCCCGGCAGCGTGGCAATATGGGTCCTGCCTTGCGGGCGCTGCTCGGCGGCGTGGGCGAAGGCGCGCGCATCGAGGCGCCGTTCCACTGCGCCTATGGCTTCAACCTGTTCCTTGGCGATCGCACTTTCCTCAATGCCGGCTGCACCATCCTCGACACGGCGCCGGTGCGCATCGGCAACGGGACGCTGCTTGGCCCCAACGTGCAAATCTACTGCGCCGAGCATCACCGCGAAGCCTCCGGCCGGCTGGCTGGACTGGAGGTCGCCAGGCCGGTGACGATCGGCGACAATGCCTGGATCGGCGGCAGCGCGGTGATCCTGGCCGGCGTCAGCATAGGCGAGGGTGCTATCGTCGGTGCGGGCGCAGTGGTGACGCGCGATGTCCCGGCCAACACGACCGTGGTTGGCAATCCGGCGCGCGCGGTTAAGCGCCACTGAGCGCGTCTGCGGTTTGAACAACTCTTGAGAACTCGCGCCTGTATTGCATCGGCGAGGTTCTGAGCCGCGTGGCGAAATGTTGGCGCAGCGACGTGGCGCTGCCGAAGCCGGCTTCGAAGGCCACCATGTCCATGGACTTGTCCGTCTGCTCCAGCAGCCTTTGCGCCAGCGCGACACGCTGGTCGACAAGCCAGTCGCCGAAACTGGTGCCGATCGATTTCTGGAACCGGCGCGTGAAGGTACGGCGGGTGAGGCCGGCCATGTCGGCTACGCTGTCGAGACTGTGCGGTTCGCCGGGTGTTGCCCGCACCTGGTCGAGAGCCTGCGTGAACCGGTCAGCGTTTGGCGTCGGCGCAAGCGGGCGCTCGATGAACTGCGCCTGGCCGCCCTGCCGGTGCGGCGAGAGCACGACGTGGCGGGCAAGCCGAAGCGCTGCCTCGGCTCCATAGCGGGCGCGCACGATATGCAGGCAGCAGTCGAGACCGGCGGCGACGCCGGCGGAGGTGATGATGTCGCCCTCGTCGACATAGAGCACGTCGGCGTCGATCTCTACGTCTGGATGCAGCGCCTGCAGCTGATCCGTATAGGCCCAGTGGGTCGTCGCCTTCCGCCCGGCAAGCAAGCCGGCGCCGGCAATGGCGAAGGTGCCGAGGCACAAGCCGACGATCAGCGCGCCGCGCCGATGCGCGCGCTGCAGCGCGTCCTTGAACGGCGCGGCCAGCGGAGCCTCGAGGTCCTTCCAGCTTGGAATGATGACGATGTCGGCCTCGTCGAGCGCGGATAGTCCATGCGGCACGAGGATGCTCAGTCCGGCATCGGTGTGAATGGGTCCTTCCTCCATCGCGCAGACGCGGAAGTCGAAGCGCGGCAGGCCAAGCTTGGTGCGGTCCGCGCCGAACACCAGGCAAGGGACGGAGAGGTGAAACGGGCTGATGCCATCGAAGGCGACAGCGGCAATGATCGGGTTCTTCATGGCAGACATCGTTTGGGTTGATTGATTGATGAATGTCCCAATTCTTTCGAATGATGTCAATCGGGACACTTTCGACTCGCGAAGCATCCGCCTAATTTTGGCCCATCAACCCGATCGAAAGGAAACCGCCATGTCAGCACCTGCCATCCAGCCACGCCGCGCGCTCGTCGTCGTCGACGTCCAGAACGACTACAACGGTGGCAATCTCGCCATCCAACATCCGCCATTCACCGACAGTGTCGCCAACGTGGCGCGCGCCATGGATGCGGCCGCCGCGGCCGGCATCAAGGTCGTCGTCGTCAAGCAGATGGCGCCGGAGACCTCGCCGATCTTCGCCAAGGGCAGCCATGGCGGCGAACTGCATCCCGAGATCGCCAGGCGCGCACGCGACCATTATGTCGAAAAGACGCTGCCGTCGGCCTTCACCGGCACGGATCTGGAGGCCTGGCTGCGCGCCAATGCCATCGATACGATCGCGGTCGTTGGTTACATGACCCACAATTGCGATCTGTCGACCATCATCCACGCCGTGCATATGGGCTTTGCCGTCGAGTTCCTTTCGGATGCCAGCGGCTCGGTGCCTTACGCCAACAGTGCCGGCTATGCGTCGGCAGAGGATATCCACCGGGTGGTGAGCGTCGTTTTGCAGTCGCGCTTCGCGGCGGTGCTGAAGACCGCCGAATGGGTCGATTGCCTGAAAACCGGCGCCTTGCCGGAACGCGACACGATCTACGCATCGAACCAGCGGGCGCTTGCCCGCAACGCCGCGTAGCTCGGCCCACCTTCGAACGGCAAAGGCGCCGCCAGGATGCGGCGCCTTTGCTTTGGCGACGAAATTATCCAGGACAGCGTGACCCATTTCACGGAAGTCGTCCCGGTTCTTCCGGAGAGTCACCGCGCATGTGAATAAGCGCGGTTGGCTGGGGGCTGAATTGAAAGCGCGCGTTGCACGAAGCTTGGTTGTCCTGGCTCTCGCCGTCGGCGCGGCGCTGCTGCCCTGGCCCGCCTTGGCGCAAGTCCCGCCGCACGCACCCGGAACGATCTGCTTCACGCAATTCTTCTGGTGCTGGGCGCAGCCGCCCGGGCCTCCCGGCTATGCCTGCGGATGCCCGTCGCAATATGGCTTCGTGCCGGGTTACCTGGGTTAGTCTTCGGAGGGGCGCGCGATGACGACATCCCACGATCCCCTTGTCTCCGGGTTGCTGGCAGATGCGAAGCTGGTCGCCGGTTATGGCCGCTACGGCGTGTTCAAGGACAGCGCGCTGTTCGCCGCGATCGGCGATGCGGAAAAACTCCAAGATGCGACGGCAAGCCAGCCCGAGGTCGTCAAACTGCAGACGGTGCTCAACGACTGTTCCGGCACCGTGCCGTTTTCCACCCTGGCTGCCCTGCGAACCGGCTGGTCGCCGGGCGACATGTCACGGCGGACCGCGCTCGCGACCTATTTTCTCATAGCCCTGTCGGTGACGATGATGATCGTCATCGGCAAGCTGACCTATGTCTACAACAGAGGCATCGCGATCAGCACCGAGCTGCAGGAGATCGACAACAATGATTTCAGCGCCCGCTTCGGGCAGTCGATCAGGCAGGTCTGGGCGACGAAGAAGCAACTGAGCTCGGCCACCGCCCAGCAGGCGTCAGCGACCGACCTTACGCTCTTGAAGGACGCCTATTACAATTCCGTCGACAGCCTGCATTCGCTCGATCAGCGTTTTTCCTCGCTGCTGGTGAGGGCGCAGGGGTTCATGACGCAGGAGGCGCCATTTCCGTTCTGGGGCATGCAATGGGCCTATTGCAAGCTTTCGGCTTCCTCGGCAAAAGCCGGCGCGCCGCTTGATTTCTCGAACCCCCGGCAGATGGCCATAGACCAGTTCTGTGGCCAGGAGGTCGCGCTGGCGCAACAGCAAGGCGGGGCTGAGAACAGCCAACCGCTCAAGCAGTCCGATTTCGATTGCAGGAGCAACGGCAATGCTCAAGGCGGCACGCAAGTCGTCAGTGCCACCGGCATGTCCGGCCAGGCGGAAGACGTGAACGCCGACTTCGATGAGGCGACACGCAACCTGCAGTGCGACGGTGTCATCACGATCACGCCGAATTCGATTTCGACGCTGACATTGCAGGCCAAGACGCTCAGCGAGGTTCTCAGCCCTTATGCACTGTGGATCCTGCCCGCGCTCTACGGCGCGCTTGGCGGCATCATGTTCCACATGCGTATGATCCTCAATCCGCTGCTGCCCAACCCGCCGCTGTCCCGGCTCATTCACCGCATCGCGCTCGGCGGGCTTGCCGGCATGATCCTCGCCTGGTTCATGGCGCCCGGCACCAAGCTCGGCGGCGAGGTCACCGGCATAGGCTTCAGCCTGTTCACCTTCGCGTTCCTGTTCGGCTTCAGCCTGGACATCTTCTTCGCCATCCTCGACCAGTTCGTCTCTATGTCGGTCGCAGCCATCAAAAAGTTCGGTTCGCCCACGGTGGCGTAAGGATCCGGCAAGCAAAAGGGCGCCGCGATAGCGCGACGCCCTTGATCTCTCCCAGCCTGGTGGATGCTTAGAATAACCCCTCGATCTGCCCCTGTTCGTTGAGGAAGATCTTTTCCGAAGACGGCGCCTTGGGCAGGCCGGGCATGGTCATGACCTCGCCGCAGATGATGACGACGAAGCCGGCGCCGGCCGAGAGCCTGACCTCACGCACCGGCACGGTGTGACCGGTCGGCGCGCCACGCAGGTTCGGGTCGGTCGAGAAGGAGTACTGGGTCTTGGCCATGCAGACCGGGAGGTTGCCGTAGCCGGCCTGCTCCCAGGCATGCAACTGGTCGCGCACCGATTTGTCGGCGATCGCTTCCGAGCCGCGATAGATGCGCTGGACGATGGTGTTGATCTTCTCGAACAGCGGCATGGCGTCGGGGTAGAGCGGCGCGAACTGCGAGGCGCCGGATTCGGCCAGCGCCACCACCTTGTTGGCGAGATCCTCGATACCGGCCGAGCCATTGGCCCAGTGCTTGCACAGGATCGCCTCTTCGCCCATCGAGGCGACATAGTCCTTCATCGCCTGGATCTCGGCATCGGTGTCGGAATAGAAGTGGTTGATGGCGACCACCGCCGGCACGCCGAACTGACGGATGTTTTCGATGTGGCGGCCGAGATTGGCGCAGCCCTTCTTCACCGCCTCGATGTTTTCCTTGCCAAGGTCTTCCTTCTTGACGCCGCCATTCATCTTCATGGCGCGCACCGTGGCGACGATGACCGCCGCCGACGGCTTCAATCCCGCCTTGCGGCACTTGATGTCGAAGAACTTTTCCGCGCCGAGGTCGGCGCCGAAGCCGGCTTCGGTGACGACATAGTCGGCGAGCTTCAGCGCCGTCGTGGTGGCGACGACCGAGTTGCAGCCATGCGCGATGTTGGCGAACGGGCCGCCATGCACGAAGGCCGGGTTGTTCTCCAGCGTCTGCACCAGGTTGGGCTGCATGGCATCCTTTAGCAGAACCGCCATGGCGCCGTCCGCCTTGAGGTCGCGGGCATAGACCGGCGACTTGTCGCGGCGATAGGCGACGATGATGTCGCCGAGGCGCTTCTCGAGGTCCTTGAGGTCGGTGGACAGGCAGAGGATCGCCATGACTTCCGAAGCGACGGTGATGTCGAAGCCGGCTTCGCGCGGATAACCGTTGGCGACGCCGCCGAGCGAGCAGATGATTTCGCGCAGCGCGCGGTCGTTCATGTCCATGACGCGGCGCCACATCACGCGACGGGTGTCGATGCCGAGCTCATTGCCCCAGTAGATGTGGTTATCGATCAGCGCCGAAAGCAAATTATGCGCAGTGGTGATGGCGTGGAAATCGCCGGTGAAGTGGAGGTTCATGTCCTCCATCGGCACGACCTGTGCGTAGCCGCCGCCGGCGGCACCGCCCTTGACGCCGAAATTCGGGCCGAGCGAGGCTTCGCGGATGCAGATGATGGCCTTCTTGCCGATGCGGTTCAGGCCGTCGCCGAGGCCGACCGTGGTGGTCGTCTTGCCTTCGCCGGCGGGCGTCGGGTTGATGGCGGTGACCAGGATCAGCTTGCCGTCCTTGTTGCCTTTCACCGACTTGATGAACTCGGCCGAGATCTTCGCCTTGTCATGGCCATAGGGCAGGAGATGCTCGGTAGGGATGCCGATCTTGGCGCCGATCTCCTGGATCTGTTTCTTCTTGGCGGCGCGCGCGATCTCGATGTCGGACTTCACTTCGGCCATGACGGCTTTCCTCTGGATTGGGCGGTGGAAGGGACGGATTTGATCATCTGTGCATGTTCGAAACGCCGCGCGGGCCAGAGCATGATGCCGAAAAGTGTGAAGCGGTTTTCGGACGACATCATGCTCTCTCTTTGATTTGGAGGCGGGTTAAAAATTAAAGGGGGTACCCCCCGGAAAAATAAAAAACCCAAACCGGCCTGTTTTAAAACAGTGGCAGGCCCGGGGGGCAAATTAAATGAAAAAAATTTTAAAACA
>NZ_JBVVQH010000015.1:165002-186140 GCF_055811115.1 Mesorhizobium sp. WSM4832
TTTTTTTTTTTATTATTTTTTTTTTTTTTTTTTTTTTTTTTTTTTTCCCCCCCCCCCCCCCACCACAAAAAACACCCCCCCCCCCCCCCCCCCCACGGGCATGTTCTAACCCTGTCGCTGCCGCGGCGTCAACTTTCATGCAACTATGTTTCCTACGAAGAAAGAGTACTGCTGTTCCCGGTCCGACCTTCTTTCGGGGTCTTGGGCACCCGGTTGCTTGCGGCGTATAGAAGCCAGAGCGGAAATCGTTCCGCCGTCTCAAAACAGCCGCCGAATACGCGAAAAACGACAGAGGCGACGACGCAAATCCGCCATCGCCTTGCTGCCTCGAGACGCCGCTACTGCGTCAGCACGTTGCTGATCTCGACCATGTTGGAGCGCACGCGCAGGATGTAGAAGCCCATCGTCGTCAGATGCGTCGGCAAAAGCCAGCCATCCTCACGGCCATTGGCGATGATGAAGGGCTGGATGCGCAGCGCCGACACGAACTGCGCGTCCATCGTATCCCACAGGCTCTGCAGGTGCTTTTCCTTGATCACGTCGTCGAAGTCGGCCTGGGAGCCCTTCATCAGGCCGTAATAGGCATAGAGCTGACCATAGGCGAACCAGAAGCGGTCGTCGGCGCGGGTATCGAACCAGCCATTGTTGTGGTTTTCGGCGCGCTCCTTGAGGATCGCCGAGGTGGAGCCGATGTCAGAAGCGATGCGGTCGATATACTGCTTGAGATTGTCGGCGCGCGCGTCGAACGTCGCCTGGCACGTGGCGAGACGGGCGTTGAAGGAACGCAGCTTGCGCACCGCGTCGCGATAATAGCTCGGCGTCGGCGTCTTGGGGCCGAACGGGTTCAAGCCGAAATACCAGGTGTACTCGTCGAACTGCAGATTGCCGCGCGCGTCCTGGAGGTCGGCGTCGATCTGCGAGGTCGTGCGCACGCGGCCGAGATTGTCGGCAAGCTCGGTCGCGGTGCGCCGCACCGCCTGGTTGATGCCGCGCTGGAAGGACGCCTTGTTGTCCATCCAGGGCGTGTTGTCCCAGTCGATGCCGAACAGACCGAGCTTGTAGAGGATCATCGACGAGATCCAGGCATTCTGATTGACGTTGAAGTCCGTCAGATCGGCGGCGACCTGGGCGATCGCCGAGTTGCCGCAGGTCTTGGCCGTATCGGTGCCGGCGCCGGCCGAGACCTGCTCGCCGGCGGAAACGTTGCGTTTCTCGAAAGTGTAGGTGTCGGGATAGTTCGGGTTGAAATTGTTCCACCACTGGGTGGCGTAGAAGAAGTTGGCGTAGAGGCCGATCAGCACCAGGATGGCAAGACCGACGACAGCCTTGAGGATCCAGCCGCGCTGGCCGTACCAGCGGCCGACCCACATGAACGGCCACAGGATGATGCCAATGACGAAGCCGATGCCGCGGCCGATCCATTGGAAGATCTGGGTGAAGAAGTTCACGATCGGATCAAGCATGGCTGTTTCACCCCTCAGAGCATTTCGCCGTTTCTCGGGAAACGGCGATCTGCTCTAACCCTTTGTTTTGACGCAATTCCGGGCGGAAAAACGATCACTCTTTTCCTGGAATTGCACTAGTCAGTCAAGCCGTAAAGGCGCGCGCGAAATGCTGCCTTGTCCTTCAAATATGTGGTTTTCAGAACGTCCACAACATGGCTTCGCCAGGCGTCGCTGTAGCCGTCATAGTCCTTGTAGAAGCCTGGCTTGTTGAAGACGTAGCGCGACACGAAGTCCTGCGGCACGAAATCCGAGATCAGCTGGTTGGTCAGCCAGGCATCGGGATGATCGGGCTTGGCGCGCACGACCAGGAAGCGCTGGCGCGGCGGCACATCCTCGATCTTGAGATGGCCGAGTTGGGCGATCTCGCGCTTGGCGGCGTTGAGGAAAGGAAAATTGCCGTCCGTGGCGATCAGGTCGGCATGGCCGTGGATCCAGGTCTGCAGCCAGACCTTGTCGACATCGGTCAGGTTGCGGTTGGGCTCGGCGTCGCGGATCAGCGCGCGCACGACCATTTCGGCGCGATGCTCAAGATAGCCGGAAGTCTCGATCCATGAGGCGCGCGGCAGGTCGAGGCGGCCAGTGGCGGCGAGGAAGCTGAACACCTTGTCGGCGTCGTTGATCGACAGATAGCTCACCTGCCACGGCCGCGAGCGGCGGAAGCCGGGCGCGGCGGGGTCGCTGATCACCGTCGTCATATCGGGGTCGACGAACACATAGAGGCCACCGAAATGGCTGGTCCAGTACGCGTTGTGGCGGAAGATCACCTGGTCTGGCACCAGCGCGTTCTCGCGGATGTCGCCGCAGACCTTGGCGAGGTCGACCATGCGCTCGAGCATGGCGTTGTCGCGCCAGGCGTCGGGCTCCTGCTTCAGCCGGTCGACCAACTTGCCGAGCTCGGCGGCCTTGCCCAGCACGTCCTCGGCCGACAGCACCTTGAACTCGACCTGGTTGATCGACAGCAGGTCCTCGATATCGTTGACCTTGGGGACGGAGTCCTCGATCTCGCCGTAGATCACGTCCTTGATGGTCAGCGCGTCGATGGCGCGCTGGTTCTTCGACATGAATTCGAACATCAGCTGCGAGGTGTTGGAGAAGGCGGTGTGGACCACCGGCAGGTCGATCTGCGACGGCGTCAGGATGATGAAGCGGCGGTTTACCTCGTTGGGGTCGAGATAGTCGTAATCGCCGCACTCCTCGGCGATTTCCGGCGAGAAGCCGGTGCGGTCGATCTGGAAGCTCTTAAGCTTGGTAGGCTCAAGGCCGAACGCGGCAAGAGCCTTGTTGTAGCGCTGGATGAGATGCGGCTCGTCGATGGCGAGCAAGCGGCCGTAGATCAGCTCGTTGTCGCGCAGAAGGTCGGGTTTCTTGGCGCTCATCTTTCCTTCTCCCCGTTTACGGGGAGAAGGTGCCCGAAGGGCGGATGAGGGGCGGCGCCGACGCTCATCATCCTTGCTCCGATCTTGCAGCCGGAAGAAATTTCGCATCGTGACCAATCATCTTGCGGTCCAGCCGACCATCCAGCGCCGCAACAATCGTATCCAGCACATCCGCGAGGCCGGTCAAAACATCCGCGTGCCAAATCCTCAGTACCGACCAACCATTGGCATTCATTGTCTCGTCCCTGTATCGGTCGCTAGATCGACCCGCGTGCTGGCTGCCGTCGACCTCGACAACCAGATTGGCCTCACGGCAAGCAAAATCCGCGTAATAGGGGCCAATCGGCAGTTGGCGAACAAACCTGTAGCCATTCAATCGCCGACCGCGCAGTTCATGCCAAAGCCTTTCCTCAGCATCGTTCTCAACTTTCCGCAGCTCGCGGGCTCTCGCAACCTTCGGCTCATTTCTGCCACGCATGGCGCTGCCCCTCATCCGCCCTTCGGGCACCTTCTCCCCGTGAACGGGGAGAAGGAAAAGATCACCACAGCCCCTTCTTCTTCAATTCTTCCATCTCATGCGCCGCGCGTTCGCGCAGCCTTGCGTCGCGCAGGAGCTTCTCCACCGCCGCATCGTCGGACTTGTCGGAATAGCGGAATTCGGAATCGGCGTAGCGGTTGATCTCCTGCATGACCATGTCCATCGAGAACGGGCCGCGCAGTTCCTCGATCATCGCTTTCTTGTCGTCGTAGCTCTTGTGCATGAAGGCTTCGGGCTTTTCGAACCAGTCGTCGGGCAGTTCGATGTCCATGGCGCGCATCTTGATGGCGTCGGTGACGTTCTTGATGGCGCGGCCGGTGAAGCGTGGCTCGGCGTCCTTGATCATGTGCAGGTAGGTGCCGACATCGGCCATGGTCTTGGGCGCGCCATTTTCCTTCATGTAGCGCTCATAGACCTTCACCAGCCCGTCTTCCTGCGGCTTCTCGTGCTCCTCATAGGCTTCGGTCACGGCACGCTGGATCTCCTGCGCTGCATAGAGCTCGTGTTCGCCCAGCGGGATCTCGTGGTTCTTGCCGGCTAGCAGCACGAAGATGTCGATGTAGTCGTCGCGGGTCTGCGGGCCATCGACCAGCCAGCGCGCGCCGGCGCGCTGGCGCAGCGCATCGTCGACATTTTCGGGATAGTTGGAAAACATGCCGAAGGAGCAGTTGCCGCGCACGACCGTCGAGGCGCCGGCAAAGGCGTCCATCAAAACGCCGGTTATTTCCTGCTGGCCGGCCGAGGCGCGGTCGTCGGAGCGGCGCGCGGCCACCTGGTCGATGTCGTCGATGGTGCCGAAGCCGATGACACGCGGATTGAGAACGTTGTTGATGAACTGGCGGCAGTTCTGGCCGGATTTGCCCTGATAGGACGAGATCTGGTCGACGCCGAAATTCTCGTAGGCAAAGGGATAGCCGGCGACCTGGCAGTAACCGTTGACGAGGCCGGCGATCATCTGGATCAGCGTCGTCTTGCCGGTGCCCGGCGCACCGTCGCCGATGAAGGTGAACAGGAAGCCGCCGAGCTCGACGAAGGGGTTCAGCTCGCGCTCGAAGTCGTAGGCCATCAGCATCTTGGCCAGCCTGACCGACTGGAATTTGGCGATATGGTTGCCGACGACCTCTTCCGGTTTCTTGAAGGTCATCACCAGCGGCTTGGCGCGCTTGCCGGGCGCGACGTCGAAGCCGTCAAGCGTGAAATCGTCGATGTCGATACGGATATGCGCGTTCTCGAACGGGCCGATGCCGTCGAAGCGGCCCTTGCGCGCCAGCAGGCCATCGATGGCAATGCGGGCAAAGGCCCGTGCGCGCGTCATCAGGTCGGCGTCATCCTTCGAACCGGCAATCGCCTTGTCGAGGCCGGCGACGATCGACTTCACCGCGTCCTGCGGCGTGTCGAACAGGAAGTCGGGTTCGGGGCTATCGTTCGGCGCCTCGCCATCGCTGTCGATCAGCTGGAAGAGATACGAGGCGAAGCTGAAGGCTGAAACGTAAGCCGAGGCCGACAGAAGCTTCTTGAAGGCCGACGCTTCGTCGCCTTCGAGCGGCGCGCGGACGTTCTTGGCCTGCAGGCTTTCGAGGTCGGAGCCCTCGGCGAACACATCCGATATGGCCAGCGCGATGGCCAGGCCGCGCCGGGCGCGATAGAGCAGCGTGTGCTGCGGGATGCTCATCAACTGATCGTCGGGGTGAATGGCCGCGACCGTCTTCGACAGCTCGACCTCGCGCGTGCGACGCACCGAACCGACCGACACCGTCGAGACGAAGCGGCGGTTGGTGCCGGCGAGCGCGGTGCCGGATTCGCGCGACGGATCCTCCAGAACGAGGATGCGGGTAATGAAGCTCTGCGCCGTCGCGCGGTGCTTTTCGATTGCGGTTTCCGAGATCGTCGTCAGGCCGGCGTCCATCATCAGCTCCTCATCGGAATTATCGTGCTGGCACCGGCGGACGAATCGCGAGCTTGATGCGCAGCATCGAGATACAGGTCAAGCGTTTGGTCCAGCCTTTCGAAAAGCAGCTTGTCGAAGGCGACATGACCGCCGCCGCGCTGGTCAATTTCAAGCGCCGCGATGTAGGCAGGGCGGTCTTCGGGGCGGATCGCCACGGGCGGATAGCCGGCGCGCGCCAGCACGAGGTTCATCAAGAGCCGTGCCGTGCGGCCATTGCCGTCGTTGAAGGGGTGAATGCCAACGAGCCGTCGATGGGCCTCGAATGCGGCTTGGGGCCTATTGCGTGCCGTGCCAAGCCAGCGGCAGAAAGCTTCCATGAGCGCGGGCACCTCGGTTGGCGTCGGGAAATTATGAACGCCGGCATCGGTGTTCACATAGCGGGCGCCGTCGGCGTAGCGACCGGCGATTTCCGGCTTGGACTTCGCGACGACCAGATAATGCAGGTTGCGGATGTCCGCCTCGATTATCGCAGTGTCGCGTTGTGCGGCGATTTCCAACACCCAGTTGAGAGCGCGCGCATGATCCACCGCTTCGAGGTGGTCCTTGAGGGGCTTGCCGCTGATCGTCATGCCTTTCTCCAGGACCAGGGCGGTCTCGCCCGCGGTCAGCGTGTTGCCCTCGATCGCGTTCGACGTGTAGGTGATGTCGATCCGCTGGGTGTGCTCCAGGCTATCCAAGGCACCTGGGCGAACTTTCTTTTTTAAAGCGTCAAGCTCTCTTTTTTTGGCGAAAACTCTGCCTGCTGGTGTCATTTTTCGCACCTCGCTTGCGCGCCGCGCCTCTGGCTGCGCAAGCATCTCATACATCGCTGATGACCTGTCCGTTGGACAGGATGTGGACCTTGTAGCCGGAAAAGATCTTTTGTGCTTCGCCGGCGGCATAGAGTGCCTGGTAGGCCTCGTGCGGGATCAGCGCATGGTTCTCGTAGCTCGATACGCCTTGGCGCGCCGCTTCGAGGTCGTCGGTGTTGATGAAGAATTCCTGCGTCGTCTTTTCGCTGGAGAACAGGCCCTTGCGGCCGGGCTTCTCGGCCTTGGAAAAGACTTCCTGGATCGTCCAGGTGAGCAGCCAGGCGTTTTCCGGCTTGCGCACCTTGGCCAGAACCTCGGCCACGGTCGAATTGTTCTCGGTGATGCCGGCCGAATAGAAGGGGCCAAGCACGACGCGCCTTAGCTGCTTGGGATGCAGCGGCTCGAAATCCTTGTCGAGATTGACCGCGATCGTCGCAGGTGAGAGCGTGTAGGCCGAGTTCTTTTCGGTGAAGTCATCGAAACGGTGGGCAAGCTCCGGGTTGAGCAGGCCGTCGACGGGAAGCGGGATGTCGACCCTTTCGTTCAGCTTGCCGTTGCTGTCGACCAACTGACGCACCATGCTTTCGGAAGAGTCCTCCACCGTCACCATGTAAACCAGCGGCAGGTTGGCGCTGCCGTCGAACGAGGCCCAGTGGACGAGATAATAGGGCCGCATGGTCTTCGGGTTGACCGAGACCTTGGCCGTCTGCGCCAGGGTGAAGGGGCCGAAGGTCGCCTCGCTCTTGACGTCTTCCAGATAGAGCCGCTCGGCCATCGACTTCTGCAAAGCTTCCGGAACCGCCTTGTGGCGCAGGATGAAGTCGGCCATCTCCTCGCGCAGTTCTCCGGCCTGCGGGATGTTGGCCAGGCGGGCATCGGCCTGCTGGCGGTCGTTTTCCAGCTCGAGCAGGTTCTGGAAGACGGGATAGCCGCTATCGGCGCGCGAAATGCGGAAGGTGTCCATGAAGCCCAGCCGGTTGCGCCAGCAGGCAAAGGACTTGTCCAGCCGCGCGATATATTCCGCGACGATCTTGGCGACGATGCCGTGCCGGTAAAGCGGCGAGCGGTCGTCGCGCATGAACACTTCCAGCCCGCTCAGCGCCGCCGTGATTGCGGAGAAATAGCGTGCCGCCGCGTCGTTCTCAGGTGTCATGTGGCTGCCGTGGAAATGAAGTCAGCGGCGCCGCCTATTGCTGCACGTAGTTGGCGGCGTTGTGCTTTTTCATCACATCGTCGAAGCGGCGGGCGAAGGCATCGTCGGCAAGTTTCTTGCGGCGCTGGATGTCGGCTGAAGCCACCATGTTCTTCTCGTGCATCTCCAGAAGGTCGCCGATATGCTTCTGCGAGGCGGCGCCGATGCCGGCCATCGTCTCCTCGGCCGTGTTGTCGACCTGGCTGCCCAGGGTGTTGATCTTGTGGGCGACGTCCTGCTGGGCGGCGGTCTTCAGCGAATCTTCCAGCGCCTTGTAGAGGACGATGCGCTGCTCGGTGTCGATGGTCAGCTTGTTGATCAGCGTCGACTGCGCCGCGATCTGGTTGTTGAGCGAATCGACGAAGGTCTGGAACATCGAGGTGTAGCGCTCAAGCGTCTGGCTTTCGGCCAGCAGCTCCTGTTCTTTGGCCTGCTTCTCGTTGTATTCGGTCGCCATTTTCGAGCGCTCGCCCTCAAGACCGGTGCGCTCCTTCTGCGTCGTCGAGGCGGCGATCTTGTTCTCGATGTCGAGCAGCATCGGGTTCAATTCCTCGATGCGCTTCTGCACCGCTTCCAGATTGGTCATGGTCACCTTGCGGCGCTCGATCACCTGCGAAAGGCTGGTCTCTGAAGTCTTGTAGCGCTGGTCGAGGACCTGTTTCTGCGCCTTAAGGATACCGACGATGGTATCCGACTTCGCCAAAAGCTCCTGCAGATTGCCGGCCAGCGACATGTTGCGGACGCGATCGGTACGCATGCGCTGCTTGCGCTGCGCCGAGAACACGCCGACGAAGTTCTCCCAGCCGGTGTAGTTCTTCATGCTTTCGAATTCGGCGCCGAAGACGTTGGTAGCGTCCTCAAGTCCGATGATCAGGTCGGCGATGTTGCCTTCCATGACCTTCTGCTGCTTGAGCACATCCTCGATGCGGGCGTTCTCGATGTCGAAATTGGCGTCGCCGATCTTCTTGTCGGCCTGCGCAAGCGTGTCGAGCACCGTGCCCGACTGCTCGATCTTGGTGCGCATGTCCTGCACGACCTGCTTGGTCTTGGCAATTTCGGCATCGAAATTCTGCAATGTCGCCATTGGGGCCTCCCGCTTCGGCATCCGTTTTCCGTGTCGTGGCGGCGAATATATGTGGGGCTTCAAGGGATTGAAAGAAGGAAGACAAGGAGAGGCGTCAAAACAAAAGAATTGGTTAGATCCTTGAAAGACAAGGCAAGCATGCGTAAGGCGCCCAGTAATGTGCGCCGTCATCGAACAGCTTTAGCTGATATGCCTTAAGCTCTTGTTTTTACGAAGGGCAATCAAACAGCGCCCTCTTGCGGCGGCAATACCGGTCGGGCTTGGGATCGGCCTTGAGGTACCGGCATCCGCTCAGACCGGCGCAGGCCGTGGGCATGGCGCTGATCGCGCTGGCAACCCTCGGCGTGCAGCTTGGCCGGCGTTTCCGATACGGCGTGTCTCGGCCGCCTGAGACTCTTCATGCCCGGACAAAGCCGATGAAGTCGTCAGGCTCGGCCCGGCCCATCTCCTCTTCCCAATGGCGGCGGCAGAGCGAAACATAGACGTCCTTGCCGATCGCCACCTGCTCGCCCTGTCTGGCCACCTTGCCGTCGGGTCCCAGGCGCACCACCATCGTCGCCTTGCGGCCGCAGCGGCAGATGGTGCGCACTTCGCGCAGGTCGTCGGCGATGGCGAGAAGCGCGCGCGAGCCGGGAAACAGATTACCCTGGAAATCGGTGCGCAGGCCGTAGCACATCACCGGAATGCCTAGACGGTCGGCGATGCGGGCGAGCTGCCAGACCTGCTCTTCCTCGAGGAACTGCGCCTCGTCGACAAAGATGCAATGCACCGGGGCATGCTGGTGGTGCTCGGCGACCCTGGCATAGAGATCATCGCCGCCGCGGAACATCTCGGCCTCGGATTCGAGGCCGATGCGCGACGAAATCAACCCGCTGTCGCCCTTGCGATAGTGGCCAGCGACGAACAGCATCGTCGACATGCCGCGTTCGCGATAGTTGTACGACGCTTGCAAAAGCATGGTCGTCTTGCCGGCGTTCATCGTCGCGTAGTGGAAGTAAAGCTTGGCCATAGGTGCTTTTAAGCCGACTTGCCGCGGCGCGGGGAGGGGGCACCGGCTTCGTCCACCAAAAACTCCATGTCGTTCAAAAACCCGTCATGTCGCTTAATGGCCAGTGCGCGCCGTTCATCGCGGTGTCGAACCGCTTGAAACAACATCAAAATGGTGTTTGGCTGACGAAACAAGGCGGGCGCAAGAACCGTGACTTCGCTTTGCCTCGGAATTCCAATGGGAGAAAGTTCATGTCGCGTATGAAATCTATCGTCGCAGGCCTCGGCCTCGCGGCGCTTTTGACAACGAACGCCGCCTATGCCGGCGATCCGGCGAGCTGCAAGGCCGTTCGTCTCTCCGACGTCGGCTGGACCGACATCCAGGCCACCACGGGTCTGGCATCGGTTCTGCTCACCGCGCTCGGCTACGAGCCGCAGACGATCCAGCTTTCGGTTCCGGTGACCTATGCGTCGCTGAAGAACAAAGACCTCGACGTCTTCCTCGGCAACTGGATGCCGTCGATGACCAACGACATCAAGGACTATACCGCCGACGGTTCCGTCGAGACGATCAGCACCAACCTGACCGGCGCCGGCTATGGCATCGTGGTGCCGACCTATGTCGCGGACGCCGGCGTCAAGACGCTGACCGATCTCGGCAAGTTCAAGGACAAGTTCAACGGCAAGATCTACGGCATCGAGGCCGGCAATGACGGCAACCGCATCATCCTCGACATGATCAAGAACCCGAAGGACAACCTCGAAGGCTTCGAGCTGGTCGAGTCCTCGGAGGCCGGCATGCTGACGCAGGCCGAGCAGTCGATGAAGAACAATGAGTGGATCGCCTTCCTCGGCTGGACGCCGCATCCGGTGATGGGCGCCATGAAGATCACCTATCTCGACGGCATGGGCGACAGCGGCTTCGGCGCCGCCACCGTCTATACCAATGTGCGTAAGGGCTACACCACCGAATGCCCGAATGCCGGCAAGTTCATCGCCAACCTGAAGTTCAATCTCGACATGGAAGGGCAGATGATGGACGCGATCCTGAAGGGTGGCGATGCCCAGACGGTGGCGACCGACTGGCTGAAGAAGCATCCGGACGCGATCGCGCCCTGGATCGCCGGTGTCACCACCTTCGACGGCGGCGACGCGGCGGCTGCCGTCAAGACCGCGCTCGGGAGCTGAGCCGGCTTTGAGTCCGGAATAACGATCCGGAAGAGGGCAGCCAGTAGAAAAGGCTGCCCTTTTTCTTAAAGCGCGCTGCGCTTTAAGCCTCTGTTTTTACGCATGTCATTTTCCCAAAACCGCTGCACACTTTTGGGTGACATGCGTTAAGCTGTGAGAAGATGACCGTACGGAAAGTGCGGCGAAGCCGAGAGGGGAAGATGGATCCGATTTCGAAATTCCTGACCGAATACAAAATCCCCATCGGGCCATGGGGCAAGGCCTTCTTCGGCTTCCTGACCGACAATTTCGACACCATTTTCCGGGCGTTTTCAAACGGGCTGAATTTCCTCCTCGACGGTGCGGTGGACCTGCTGCTGATGGTGCCGCCCGTGCTTTTGGTGCTGGTCATCGCGATCGTCGCCTGGCTGTTGCAGCGTTCGCGGCCGCTCGCTATCGGCGTCTTCCTCGGCCTGATCTTCATCATCAACCAGAACCTGTGGAAGCAGACGGTGCAGACACTGGTGTTGGTCGTTGCCGCGGCTGCCATGGCCATGGCGATCGGCGTGCCGCTCGGCATCTGGGCCGCGCACAAGCCGAAGGTCTACCGCATCATGCTGCCGGTGCTCGACCTGATGCAGACGCTGCCGACCTTCGTCTACCTGATCCCGGTGCTCACGCTGTTCGGGCTCGGCAACGCGCCTGGCCTCATCGTCACCATCATCTTCGTCATCCCGACCGCCGTGCGGCTCACCCATCTCGGCGTGGTTTCGGTGCCCAAGGCAATCGTCGAAGCGGGTGAGGCGTTTGGCGCCACCAAGCGCCAGCTTCTGTGGAAAGTGGAGCTGCCCTCGGCGCTGCCGACCATCATGGCGGGCCTGACGCAATCGATCATGCTGTCGCTGTCGATGGTGGTGTTCGCTGCTCTTATCGGCGCCGGCGGCCTCGGCACGGAAATCAACCGCGCGCTCGGCTCGCGCCGCATCGATCTCGGGCTCGAGGCCGGCCTGGCAATCGTCGTGCTCGCCATCGTGCTCGACCGCATGACCCGCATCGGCGTTGGAGGCAAGAAATGACCGTCGCGGTTGATTTCAAGAACGTAGACATCGTCTTCGGCGCCGATCAGGCAGGTTCGCTGGCGATGATCGACAAGGGCGCCACGCGTGCCGAGATCCTTGAAAAGACCGGCAACGTGCTGGGCTGCGCCGGCGCCAGCCTCACCGTCCACGAGGGCGAGATCTCGGTGCTGATGGGCCTGTCCGGCTCCGGCAAGTCGACGCTGCTCAGGGCGGTCAACCGGCTAAACGTGGTGTCGCGCGGCCAGGTGCTGGTCAAGGACGGCGACCGTACCGTCGATGTCGTCACCTGCGACGAGGCGACCTTGCGGCGGCTGCGGCAGAAACAGGTGGCCATGGTGTTCCAGCAGTTCGGCCTGCTGCCCTGGCGCACGGTCGAGGAAAATGTCGGCTTCGGCCTCGAGCTTGCCGGCGTGCCGGAGGCCGAGCGCAAGGCGCGCGTGCAGAAACAGCTGCAGCTTGTCCATCTCGACCAGTGGTCGAAGAAATATGCCCATGAGCTTTCCGGCGGCATGCAGCAGCGCGTCGGTCTCGCCCGGGCCTTCGCCACCGAGGCGCCGATCCTGCTGATGGACGAGCCGTTCTCGGCGCTCGACCCGCTGATCCGCACCAAGCTGCAGGACGAATTGCTGCAGCTTCAGGCCGAGTTGAAGAAGACCATCATCTTCGTCAGCCACGATCTCGAGGAGGCGCTGAAGATCGGCACCCACATCACGATCATGGAGGGCGGCCGCATCGTCCAGACTGGCGCGCCGGAGGACATCGTGCTCAAGCCCGCCAACGACTATGTCCGCGACTTCATCGCCAATGTGAATCCGCTCTCGGTGCTGACGGCCTGGAACGTCATGCGCGACCGCCGCGACCTCGAACATGGCACCGACGGTTGGGTCTGGCTCGACCGGCGCAAGACGACGCGCTTCAAGATCGACGAGCACGGGCTGGTGGCGGCGGCCGAGCGCGACGGCAAGCCGGCGGTGTGGGTTTCCTGCGCCGACGTGGAGACCCAACCGGAGGAGACCTCGCAGGTCTTCTGGGCCAATCCCGGCACCTCGCTTAAAACGGTGATGTTCGCCATGCACCGCTCGCAGACGGCGCCGGTGGCGCTGTTCGATGAAGGCTCGCGCTTCGTCGGTGCGATCGGTATCCGCGACGTGCTGAGCGCGGTGCTGAGGCGATAGGACTTTTTCGCAGGCGCTCAATCCGAGGTCCGGGCGTTCCGCCTACGGCTTGTTTTTCGCTTCCGTCGAGCGCAGAGTCCCTATGTTGCGTGCCCATGCCATGCGCCGAGGGGGTGATGCCGACGTCGCGCACAGGGGTTCCAGGCGCGATTGCGCTGTCGATTTTCGCCGGGGTCTCGCTTGGAAGCGGCGCGGCGTTTTCCCAAAGTTTTGTCATCGGCAATGGCGTCGTTGCTGGCCAGCAGACGATGACCGGGGCCGGCGACGCCGGGGTCGTGGACCCAAACGGAGCGATCGAAACATTCGGCGCCGGCGTCGATGCCGTGCGGATATTCAATTCGGATCAGCGGCTCACCAATTACGGGTTGATTGCAACGCTGGGCGGCGGCGCCGCCAATGTGCATTCGCAAGGCAGCGACGCTACCATCCTCAACAGCGGAGCCATTCTGGCGATAGGCGATGGCTCCATAGGCATTTTGTCAGAGGGTGGCAATGCGCACATCCTCAATAACGGCGTGATCGAAGCGCTTGGCGTCGCCACATACGGCATCATCAGCGATGCGCCGGGCGGGCGTGTGGACAACCATGGCTTTATCGGCGTTTCCGGCACGGCCGCCGCCGGCATAATCGGCGATGGGCCAGACCTGGCGATAGACAACAGCGGCTCGATCGAGGCCTATGGGACCGCCGCCACCGGGATCATCTGGCAGAACAATGGCCTTCGGGTTGACAATTCGGGGTCGATCACGGTGGCGGGGCTGGCTTCCGTCGGCATCGGCGCCAGCGGCAATGACATCGCCATCGCCAACAGCGGCACGGTCGACGTCTTCGGGACGGCCTCGACAGGCATCGGCACACTACTCGGCAACGCGACGATAACCAATTCCGGTTCGGTGATCGTGGAGGGTTTGGCTGCGGTGGGCATTGCCGCCCAGGGCAGCAACTCCGTCATCACCAATTCCGGCCGCGTCTTCAGCGACCAGAGCGCGGCGATCTATTTCGGCGCGCCCGGCGCGACGCTGAATCTTCTGGGCGGGACGGCCGTCCAGGGACCGATCGTCTTTTCCGGCGGCGGCAACACCGTGACCTTCGGTCCTGCACTGAATGCCATCATGAGTTTTTCAGGAAGCGGCTTGCCGCAAACCGTCCTGACCGGCGGCAGGCCGTTCGTGACGAGCGGCGACAGCGTGGCGGTGGTCGATATCACCGGATTTGCGAGCAGCGGCCCACTGGTCGAAGACCTTGTCGACGGCATAGCCGGCGTCGCCGAGGCGCGCATGTCCGCCCCAGGCGACCCCATGCTTTCGAAGCATAACGGTCCGGACGCCTGGATCTCCACCTTCGGCGGGATACGCGCCCAAGGCGGCTCCGGCGCGTCGGCCGGATTCAGCGAGGCGCTGGGCGGCGTCGTCGCCGGCGCCGAGAGGCGCTCGGGCGACGGGTTCCTGGGTGGCGTGCTGCTGGGAGGTGCCACCGGATCGACCGAGGTCGACGACGATGCGCAGGAGATCGTCCATCGCAGTGTGTTTGCGGGCGGCTATCTCGGCTATGACGCCGGCGCGCATTTTGCCGAGGCGACATTCGTTGCCGGCGTGCTCCAGGAGCGCAGCCGCCGCCGCGTCGCGAACAATTTGGTGCTCAATGGCATCGAGACGGCGCGCGCCGATTTCAACAGCGTGTTCCTCAGCCCGTCGGTTACGCTCGGCACGCGGCTCCCGGTCTCGGCCGGCACGCTGATACCGAGCGTGAGGCTGCGTTACATCGGTCTGTTCATTGACGATTATGCGGAAACCGGTTCGGACGGCGATCTCGCGGTCTCGCGGCGTGATGTCAACGTCTTCGAGGCGCGTGGCCAGCTCGCGCTGGCCCTGGCGCCCGTCAGCACGCAAAGCCAGACCTGGCAAACCACGCTCCGAGCCGGGATCGACGCGATAGCGCAGGACAGCGACGACCTGTCGGCGACGCTTCTTGGCCAGGACATCTCTTTTGCCGCCGGCGGCAAAAAAGTGGTGTTGCGCGGCTTTGCCGGCGCGGACATTGCCGCGGAAGTGGGCACCGGCATGATGTTCAATGCCGGCTTCGAGGCCGGTTACGGAAGCGACAACGCCTTCACCATGCGAGGCGAAGTTCGCCTCAGCAAGGCTTTCTGAACGAGCTGTTCGACAAACCCGGCGCCACATTTGAAGGCGGGCACTTCGTGGCCGCAGGGAAGGCTGTCTACCGGTCTATATTTTTTTCGAAATCCATTCCGATTCCGGCGGTCCGTGCGATAAGATATTGCTGCGACCGCGCGGAGGGCGCCCGGCGGCGATGCAGCGGGGTATGGCGAATGATCTTCCGTCAGCTTTTCGATTCCGTTTCGGGCACCTATTCCTATTTGCTCGCCAGCCGGCGCGGCGGCGAGGCGCTGATCATCGACCCGGTGCTGGAGAAGGTCGACCGCTATCTGCAACTGGTCAATGAGCTCGACCTGAGGCTGGTCAAGGCGGTGGACACGCATCTTCACGCCGACCACATCACCGGCCTCGGCGCATTGCGCGACAAGACGCATTGCGTAACCGTGATGGGTGAGCAGACCAAGGCCGACGTGGTGTCGATGCGGCTTGCCGACGGGGACAAGCTTGGCATCGAGGGGTTGGCGCTCGACGTCATCTACACGCCCGGCCACACCGACGATTCCTACAGTTTCATCCTGCCCGACCGGGTCTTCACCGGCGACACGCTGCTCATCCGCGGCACCGGCCGCACCGACTTCCAGAACGGCGATCCGCGCCAGCAATATGAATCGATCTTCGGCCGCCTGCTCAAGCTGCCCGACGAGACGCTGATCTTCCCGGCGCATGACTACAAGGGCGAGACCGTGTCGACGATCGGCGAGGAAAAGGCCTTCAACCCGCGCCTGCAGGTGAAGTCGGTCGACGAGTATGTGAACATCATGAACAATCTCAATCTGTCCAACCCGAAGATGATGGATGTGGCCGTGCCGGCGAATATGCGGGTCGGACTGCACCAGGACGACATCGCCAGCCGCGGCTGGGCGGTGAGTGCCGAGCAGGCGCTGGCGCTGGTCGGGCGGGCCGACGTGGCACTGATCGACCTGCGCGAGCAGACCGAACGCGAACGCCACGGCGTCATCCCCGGCGCGATCCATCTGCCCTATGCGCGGCTGCAGGAAAACATCGCCGCCGGCGGCATGCTGCATGAGCTGGCGAAGTCGACGAGCAAGCAGCTCCTGTTCTATTGCGCCTTCGGCGAGCGTTCGGCGATGGCGGTGCAAGCGGCGCAGGATGTCGGGATATCGAGCGCCCGCCACATCCAGGGCGGCATCGATGCCTGGCGCAAGGCCAGCGGCCCGCTCATCCATTGAGACTGGCCCGGTTCAGTTCAGTCCAATCAGCTTTGCGCCGTTCCGGAACAGCGCCTCGGCGTCGCGGTCGAAGCGGAACGTCGCGATGAAATCGTCGGCGCGATAGTTCGGCAACGTGTTGCGGATCGCGGCGGCGAAGCTTCGCGCTTCATCCCGCCGGCCGGCCAGCGCAAGGCAGTGTGCGGCGATCGCCAGGATGATGACATGGGCATTTGGGCGTGCTGCCGCCTTAAGCGCCCATTCGGCGGCCGCTTCGAATTCGCCGAGGCGGGCATGCGCCATGGCGCGGGCGCCCATCATGCCGAACAGCAGCGGATCGAAGGGGCTGAGATGGCGCGAATGATCGGACGAACCGATCGCCGATTGCGGGTCGCCCGACTGCGAATGGACGAAGGACAGGGCGTAGTGCCCGAGCGCGAAATTGGGGCTGAGGTCGACGGCGCTCGCCAGCTCCAGCAGCGAGCCCTCCTGTTCGCCGCGCAGCCATAGCGCGCGTCCCATCGCCCAGTGGGCGGCCGGGTTGCGGTCGTCGACCAGCAGGCTCTGGCCGGCGCTTTCAAAGGCGAGCGCGGTCTCGCGGTCGCGGTCGCCCCAACGCTGGAAGGCGCTTTGCCAATGAGTGAAGGAAAGGCCGGCATAGGCGCGGGCGAAGGTAGGATCGAGCTTCAACGCTTCGTTGAAGAAATGCTGCGCCAGTTCATTCTCCTGGCGCGTGAAGCGGTACATATGCCAGAGACCGCGATGATAGGCCTCCCAGGCGCTCAGCGAATTGGGCGCCTTCAGCATGGCGCGGTTGCGCTCGACCGTCGTGATCTCGGCGGCGATGGAGGAGACAATGCTGTTGCCGATATCCTCGATGACCGCGAAGATCTCGTCAGGCTTGTGCTCGAAGGTCTCGGTCCAGACGATCCTGGCCGTGCGCACCTCGATGAGCTCGACCGAGACGATGACGCGGCCCAGGAGGCTGCGGACCGAGCCTGTCGCCACATAGTCGACATTCAGCCTGCGCCCGGCGTCCTCCGGCGCGATGTTCTTCTCAGCCAACGCAAAGACCGAGCCGCGGGCGATGACGAAGAAATCACGGAGCTTGGCAAGTCGCGTGATGATGTCATGCGTGAGGCCGTCGGCCAGCCCGCCGCGGGGACCGCCGGCATTTGCGTTCTCTGCAAACGGCATCACCGCAAGCGAAGCCCGGCGCGTCGCCGCTGGTTCGGATTCGATCGCCGCGATTGGCGGTTGCGCGGCCGGGAAAGCCGACCCGGATCGGGCGCATGGCGTTGCGGTGTTGCGGGCTCGCATCTCGTGCCATGCCTCGCGCAGCGGAGCGAAATCCAGCTCCTCAGCGTGAAACAGCTCGGCCGCGGCGGCAAGATGTTCCTCGCCAGCGCCAATCTGTCCGCGCCGCGCGAGATTTTCCAGCAGCGCCACATGCGCCCGCCCATCGAAGGGCGCGAGCTCCAGCCATTTGTCGATGTAGGCGGCGGCCTCCTCGGCCTCCGGCGGGAGGAGGCCGATAATGTGCTCTAGAACGGCAACGTGACATGACGAGAAGCGCCGGCGCTGCGCGGTCAGCCAATTGCTGAAAACCGGGCTGCGGTCGAGTTCCAGCCCATCGAGGAAGTCGCCGGCGAAAAGCTCTGAAAGTGCCCGCAACTGCTCGATACCCAGGCTGTCGATGCCTTCCGCCACTGCGGCCGCGGCCTCCACGGCGTCGATGCTCATGTCGGCAAAGCGAAGCGCCACCGTGTCGCTGTCGGTGACGACCCGATGCAGATCCGGGCCATCGAGCGCGCCGCGAAGCTTGCTCAGGCACCAGCGAAGCTCGCCGCGCGGATCGTTGGGCACATCCCACAAGAGCTCGCAAAGGCGGCTGCGGCCGACCGGGTGCGGCGCGAGCGCCAGATAGGCCAGCAGGGCGCGCAGCTTGCGCGAGGAAGGCAATTTGACGGATGTGCCGTCGCGCACGATCGTCAGTTTCCCGAGCAATCGCACGGAGAGCGTGCCGGCGGTGTCGTTCCGGCACGATCGGGTGGATTCCACGTATGTTTCCACGCTTTCTCCAACGCTGGCCAGTTGGTCCATATTCTATCACCAAAGACGACAGGAGGCAGCCGGCAGCCCCATTCCATGCCGGAACGCCGCCGTTGCCGCATTTTGCGGCAGGTCACGCAACATCTATCGCGGCAACGTGTCGAAACAGCGCCGCCCAAGCCGCCGGCCTGTAACCGGCGTGTGAGCACGTCAAGGAGCAAAGCCATGTTGCATCAGTTGAAGATCAGAACCACGGCCGGACGCGGCCGGTTGTTCGACAGCATTCTCGACACGGTCGGCGACACGCCCGTCATCCGCATCAACAATCTCGGCCCGGGCCATGCGACGATCTATGTGAAGGCCGAATTCTTCAATCCGGCTGCCTCGGTGAAAGACCGGCTGGCGCTCAACATCATCGAGGAAGGCGAGCGCAGCGGCAAATTGAAGCCCGGCCAGACGGTGGTCGAGGCGACGAGCGGCAATACCGGCATCGGCCTTGCCATGGTCTGCGCGCAGAAAGGTTACCCGCTGGTGGTGACGATGGCCGACAGCTTCTCCGTCGAGCGCCGCAAGCTGATGCGCATGCTTGGCGCCAAGGTGGTGCTGACGCCGCGCGCGCAGAAGGGTTTCGGCATGTATATGAAGGCGGTCGAGCTTGCCGAAGCCAATGGCTGGTTCCTGGCCCGCCAGTTCGAGACCGAGGCCAATGCCGCCATCCATGAGGCGACCACAGGCCGCGAGATCATCAACGATTTCGCCGGTTCGAGGCTCGATGTGCTGGTCACCGGCTACGGCACTGGGGGCACGGTTGTGGGCGTCGGCCGCGTGCTGCGTCGCGAGCGGCCGGAGGTCAAGATCGTGCTGGCTGAGCCGGCCAACGCCCAATTGATCGGCAGCGGCAAGGCACAGGAGCGCGGCGCCGGCGGCGCACCGGCCGCCAGCCATCCGGCTTTCGAGCCGCACCCGATCCAGGGCTGGACGCCGGACTTCATCCCCAACGTGCTGCAGGAGGCGATCGACCAGCGCTACTATGACGAGGTGGTGCCGATCCCCGGTCCGGAAGGCATCAAATGGGCCAAGGCGCTGGCGCAGCAGGAAGGCATCTTCACCGGCATCTCCGGCGGCGCCACCTTCGCGGTTGCCCGCCAGATCGCCGGCAAGGCTCCCGCCGGGTCGGTGATCCTGTGCATGCTGCCCGACACTGGCGAGCGCTACATGTCGACGCCGCTCTTCGACGGTATCGAGGCCGACATGGACGCCGGGGAGACGGCGCTGTCGCGCTCGACGCCGAGCTGTCAGTTCGAAGCTTGACGAGAAGAACCGCGACGCCGCCTCGCATGGCGGCGTCGCTCTTTTGCGCGTGGGGCGGCCATGCGTCGGCGGAGAGACCGGATGGATACACTTCAGGAAGCGACGGCTTCGGACGAAACGCTCGATCCGCCGGATTGGGCCGAGGTGGGAGCGCTCTCGCACCGGATAGTCGACGACGCCATCACCTATCTCAAGGATGTCCGCGACCGCCCGGTCTGGCGCGAGATGCCTGCCGAAGTGCGGTCATTCTTCAGCGCACCATTGCCGCGATCGCCGGCGCCGGCGGCTGACGTCTATGACGACGTCGCCAGCAACGTCATGCCTTACCCGATGGGCAACATCCATCCGCGTTTCTGGTCCTGGTACATGGGATCCAGCAATTTCACCGGCGCGCTCGGCGATTTCCTGGCGGCAATCCAGGGCTCCAATCTGGGTGGCGGCAACCATGCGGCCGGCTTGATGGACAGCCAGGTCGTCAACTGGTGCAAGGAAATGGTCGGCTTCCCGGCCTCGGCCAGCGGCACGCTGGTCAGCGGCGGTTCGATGGCCAACATCATCGGGTTGACCGTGGCGCGTAACGTCAAGGCTGGCGTCGACGTGCGCGAGCGTGGCGTCGGCGCCATCGCCAAGCCGCTGCGCTACTATGCCTCGGACCAGGTCCATTCCTGCCATCGCAAGGGCATGGAGGTGCTGGGCCTTGGCAATCGGGCGCTGCGGCGGATTCCTACCGATACCGGGTTGCGCATCGATATCGCCGCGCTCCAGGCGGCAATCACAGAGGACCGCGACGCGGGTTTCAAGCCGGCTTGCGTGATCGGCACCGCCGGCACCGTCAACACCGGCGCCGTCGACGATCTTCAGGCGCTGGCAAGAGTGGCTGCCGAAGAAGACCTCTGGTTCCATGTCGACGGCTGTATCGGCGCGCTGATCGCGATCGCCCCCGAAAACCGATCGCTCGTTGCCGGCCTCGAGCAGGCGGATTCGATCGCGCTCGATCCGCACAAATGGCTGCACGCGCCATTCGAAGCAGGCTGCGCGCTGGTGCGGGACGCATCCACGCACCGCAACACGTTTGCCGTCACGCCGGAATATCTGGAATCTGCGCCGCGCGGCCTGGCGTCCGGAGAGTGGCTGCACGATTACGGTCTTCAGACGTCGCGCGGCTTTCGCGCGCTGAAGATCTGGATGGCGCTGAAGGAGCACGGCGTCGAGAAGTTCGGCCGGCTGATCGACCAGAACATTGCCCAGGCGCGTTACCTCACCCGGCTGATCGAGGCCGAGCCAGCGCTCGAACTGATGGCCCCGACCACCATCAACATCGTCAGCTTCCGCCATCGGCTGGGCGGCGCATCCGAGGAGCGTCTTAAGGCGTTCAACACGGAGATCATGCTCAGGCTGCAGGAGGATGGCATCGCGGCGCTTTCCGACACCACGGTGCAAGGCCGGCATTGCCTGCGGGTGGCAATTGCCAACCACCGCACCCGCCGCGATGATCTCGACCTGCTGGTGCGCGAGATGCTTCGCATCGGCAGGGAAGTTGAGGCGGCAGCGCTACCGGGTTGAAAAGAGCGCGGCCAAGACGTCTCA